>JAYSCC010000250.1:2874-5213 GCA_041915065.1 Zavarzinia sp. | reverse complement strand
GGCTCGGCCCTGACCTCGCAGAACCGCGCCCTCGAAGGCGCCATGTTCATGACCCTGCCGGCCGCCGCCGCCCTGGCCACCATCCCGCAGACGATCATCGGCGTCCTCTTCCAGCACGGCGCCTTCACCGCCCACGACACCGAACAGACGGCGCGGGCCTTGGCCATGCTGGCCCTCGGCCTGCCCGCCTTTACCGCGACCAAGGTCTTCACCCCCGCCTTCCATGCCAGGGAGGATACGCGGACGCCGATGCGCCTCGCCGCCATCGCGCTCGCGGTCAATCTCGTGGTGGCGCTCAGCCTGATGGGGCCGATGCAGCAGGCCGGCCTCTCCCTCGCCTCGACGGTGGCGGCCTGGCTCAACATGTTCCAGCTCGTCCATATCCTACGTAAGCGCGGCAACTTCAGCCCGGACGCAAGGCTGATCCGGCGCGGCATCCGCCTGGTCTTCGCGACGGCGATCATGGTCGCCGTGCTGCTCACCCTCGACTGGTTGCTGGAGCCCTATTTCGCCGGCACGCTGCTGTGGCGGGTCGGCGCCCTGGTTGCCCTGGTCGGGGCCGGCGGACTCTCCTTCCTGCTCGCCTCGCTGCTCACCGGCGCGATCGACAGGGACGACCTCCGCCGCCTGATCCGCCGCGGTTGACCAGCCGCCGGCCAAGGGCCATAAGGGGCGACCCAGCAACAGAGCCTCGAGCCATGTCCCAGCCCCGCGTCTTCTCCGGCGTCCAGCCGACCGGCAACCTCCATCTCGGCAACTACCTGGGCGCCATCCGCAATTGGGTGAAGCTGCAGGACGGCCACGAGTGCATCTATTGCGTCGTCGACATGCATGCGATCACGGTGTGGCAGGACCCGGCCGACCTGTCCCGGGCGACCCGCGAAGTGACGGCCAGCCTGATCGCCGCCGGCATCGACCCGGTCAACCACATCCTGTTCAACCAGAGCAAGGTCCCGGCCCATGCCGAGACCGCCTGGATCTTCAATTGCGTCGCCCGCATGGGCTGGCTCAACCGCATGACCCAGTTCAAGGAAAAGGCGGGCAAGGACCGGGAGAACGTCTCGGTCGGCCTCTATGCCTATCCGAACCTGATGGCCGCCGACATCCTGGCCTATAAGGCGACCCATGTTCCCGTGGGCGAGGACCAGAAGCAGCACCTCGAACTGGCGCGCGACATCGCGATCAAGTTCAACCACGATTACGAGGTCGAGCATTTCCCCCTGCCCGAGCCGCTGATCCTGGGCGAGGCCACCCGCGTGATGTCGCTCCGCGACGGCACCAAGAAAATGTCGAAGTCGGATGCCTCCGACCAGTCGCGCATCAACCTGACCGACAGCGCCGACGACATCGACCAGAAGATCCGCCGCGCCAAGACCGACCCCCTGCCCCTGCCGGAGACGGTCGAGGAACTGGGCGCCCGGCCGGAAGCGTCCAACCTGCTGACCATCTATGCCGCGCTGGGCGACGAGCCGCTGGCCAAGTCGGTCGCCGATTTCGCCGGCAAGCAGTTCTCCGAATTCAAGAAGGCGCTGACCGAACGGGCGGTCGCCGTGCTCTCGCCGCTCTCGACCGAGATGCGCCGCCTGCTCGCCGACCCCGGCCACATCGACCGCATCCTGGCCGACGGCGCCGAACGGGCCAACGCCATCGCCGCCCCGATCCTGGCCGAGACCAAGCGGATCGTCGGCTTCCTGTAAGCCGGCGCGGATTTTCGGCTCTCTTTCGTCATGGCCGTGCTTGACACGGCCATCTACGAGAACACCGAGCCGGGCGGAGAGGCGTGGATCGCCGTGTCGAGCCCGGCGATGACGATTGTGAGTGGTGCCGGGGTTCCTTGGAACAACCCGATTTCCTGAACCTGACAGCCGTGGGTCGAGCCCGGGCATGACGGCATCGGGGCGGGCATCTTCCGGCTGCCCGATGTGACGCCACCGCCGATGTTCGCCTAAAATTTAGCCACATTGCCCACGATCGACGCGCGCCAATGGCGCGGCCTTGCGCGAAAAGCCGCGCCTTTCCGAGCCATTTCGCTGGCACATGCATTGCATACAATTACCCCTGCGGCCCCGGAGCGGGTCTGGCGCAACAGGAGGAAGTGTGATGAGCAGCGGCAATCCGATCACCCGGCGCGGCATTCTCGCCGCCGGCGCCAGCGCAGCGGCCCTGGGCGTCGTCGGTGCCGGCCTGCCCTTCCGCCCGGCCCGCGCGGCCGGCCTGACCATCGGCTTCATCTATGTCGGCGCCAAGGACGACTTCGGCTACAACCAGGCCCATGCCGAAGGTGCGGCGGTGCTGAAGTCGATGGACGGCATCACCGTGGTCGAGGAAGAGAATGTGCC
>JAYSCC010000250.1:0-2855 GCA_041915065.1 Zavarzinia sp. | reverse complement strand
GACGATGGAGAGCATGATCCAGCTCGACGGCGCGTCGCTGATCTTCCCGACCTCCTTCGGCTATTTCGACCCCCATATGCTGGCCATGTGCGCCAAATTCCCCGACGTGCAGTTCCGTCATTGCGGCGGCCTGTGGGACAAGGCCAAGCACCCGATGAACGCCGGCTCCTACTTCGGCTATATCGGCATGGGGCAATATCTGAACGGCATCGTCGCCGGCCATATGACCAAGTCGAAGAAGATCGGCTTCGTCGCCGCCAAGCCGATTCCCCAGGTCCTGCTGAACATCAATTCCTTCTGCCTGGGCGCCCGCTCGGTCGACCCCTCGATCACCTGCCAGGTCATCTTCACCGGCGAATGGTCGCTGGCGGTCAAGGAAGCCGAGGCCACCAACGCGCTGGCCGACCAGGGTGCCGACGTCATCACCTGCCATGTCGACGGGCCGAAGGTGGTGGTCGAGACGGCGGCCCGGCGCGGCGCCTATGTCTGCGGCTATCACGCCAGCCAGGCGGCGCTGGCGCCCGAGAAATATCTGACCGGCGCCGAATGGAACTGGGCCACGGTCTACAAGATGTTCGCGGAGAAGGCCCTGAAGGGCGAGGCCCTGCCCAATTTCGTGCGCGGCGGCCTGTCCGACGGCTTCATCAAGATGTCGGCCTATGGCCCGGCGGTGACCGATGCCGCCAAGGCGAATGCCGATGCCGTGAAGGCCGAAATCCTCAAGGGCGGCTATTCGGTGATCAAGGGGCCGCTCAAGGACAACAAGGGCAACGAAGTGGTCGCCGCCGGCAAATCCTATGTCGAGACCGCGGTCGAGCTGGAGAGCATGAATTATCTCGTCGAAGGCGTGATCGGCTCGACGTCGTAAGGAGGCTCCGGTCTTGGCGAAATACGCAGCCAGGCTGGAGGGGGTGGCGATCCCGGTCGCCGCCCTGATCCTCGGCCTCGCCCTCTTCGGCCTGTTCCTGCTCGCCCTCGGCAAGTCGCCGTTCGAGTTCTACGGCCTCATGTACAAAGGCGGCTTCGGGAGCTGGTTCTCGTTGCAGAACAGCCTGCTGCGCGCCGCCCCCCTGCTGCTGGCCGGGCTCTGCGTCGCGCTGCCGGCCCGCCTCGGCCTCGTCATCATCGGGGGCGAGGGCGCCGTCGTGCTGGGCGGCCTCGCCGCCGCCGCCACGGCCGACCTGCTGAGCGGCGCGCCCGCCGTGGTCGGCCTGCTCGGCATGGGAATCGCCGCCATGGCGGTGGGCGGTTTCTGGATCGGCTCGATCGGCGCGCTCCGCCACTACCGCGGCGTGAACGAGACGATTTCCAGCCTGCTCATGGCCTATATCGCCGTCGCCCTGATGAACCACCTGGTCGAAGGCCCGCTGCGCGATCCCGCCTCGCTGAATAAACCCTCGACAAGGCCGATCGACGAGGCCTTCCGCGTCGGCCCGATCCCGGGCATGGACGTTCATTGGGGCCTGGTCGCCGGCCTGATCGCCTGCGTACTGGCCTGGTTCCTGATCGAGCGCACCACCTTCGGCTTCGGTGCCCGCGTCACCGGCGCCAATGTCCGGGCGGCGCAGATCCAAGGCTTGGCCGTCGGCCGCCTGATCCTGACCATGACCGGGTTGGGCGGCGCCTGTGCCGGCCTCGCCGGCATGTTCGAAGTGGCCGCCGTGCAAGGCAGCGCCAACGCATCGCTCGCCATCGGTTACGGCTATACGGGGATCCTGGTCGCCTTCCTGGCGCGCCACAACCCGCTCGCCGTCATCCCGGTCGCCATCCTGTTGGGCGGCATCGCGGCGGCGGGCGGCCTCGTCCAGCGGCGCATGGGCCTGCCGGATGCCACCGTCCTGGTGCTGCAAGGCATGTTGTTCGTAGTTATCTTGTTGAGCGAGACGGTCTATGGCCGGCTTCGCCTGTTCAAGGAGAAGGCCGCATGAGTGACGACATCGGTCTCTGGTCCGTGCCCATCGCCGTGCTGGGCGGGGCGATCCGGGTCTCAACCCCCTTCCTCTTCGTCAGCCTGGGCGAATGCGTGACCGAGAAATCGGGCCGCATCAACCTAGGCCTCGAAGGCACCCTCGTGTTCGGCGCCATGGCCGCCTATGGTTCCGCCTATCTCTCCGGCTCACCCTGGATCGGGCTGCTGGCCGGCGGTTTCGCAGGCGTCCTGTTCGGCCTGTTCCACGGCCTGGTCTGCTCGCTGCCCAAGGTGAACGACATCGCCCTCGGCATCGCGCTCATGCTGCTCGGCACCGGGCTCGCCTTCTTCTTCGGCAAGCCCTTCATCCAGCCGAGCGCGCCGCCCCTGCCGGCGATCGACTTCGGCGCCTGGTCGGACCTGCCCCAGCTCCAGGCGGCGCTTCGGATCAACGTCCTGTTCCTGATCGGCATCGCGGTCACCCTCCTGCTCTGGTGGGGCCTCCGCAATACCCGCCTCGGCCTGGTCGTCCGCATGGTCGGCGACAGCGCCGACGCGGCACGGGCCATGGGTTACAACGTCAATGCGATCCGGGTGCTGTGCACCGCCTTCGGTTCCATGCTGGCCGGTGTCGGCGGCGCCTATCTGTCGCTCTTCTACCCGGGCTCGTGGAACGAGGGAATTTCCTCCGGCCAGGGGTTGATGGCGGTCGCCCTGGTGATTTTCGCCCGCTGGAATCCGCTCACCTGCTTCTTCGCGGCGCTGCTGTTCGGCGGGGCCGGCGCCCTCGGCCCAGCACTGCAATCGGTCGGCGTGACCCAGGGCTATTACCTCTTCTATGCCGCCCCCTATGTGTTGACCCTCGCCATCATGATCGCCACTGCCTCGCCCACGCGCTCCCTCGCCGGCGCCCCGGGCGAATTGTCGATAACGAAGTAACGGAGCC
>JAYSCC010000249.1:0-5218 GCA_041915065.1 Zavarzinia sp. | reverse complement strand
AATGTTCGACGCCGTCATGAATTTCGGCCTGGGCGAGGAAATCGACGCGCTGCGCGCCACGGTCCGCCGTTTTGCCGCCGAGGAGATCGCGCCGCGGGCCCAGCAGATCGACGCCGACAACGAATTCCCGGCCGACCTCTGGCAGAAGTTCGGCGCCCTCGGCCTGCTCGGCATCACGGTGCCGGAGGCGGACGGCGGCACCGGCATGGGCTATCTCGCCCATTGCGTGGCGATCGAAGAGATTTCGCGCGCTTCCGCCTCCGTCGGCCTGTCCTACGGCGCCCATTCCAACCTCTGCATCAACCAGCTCCGCCGCTGGGGCACTGCCGAGCAGAAGGAGAAATATCTGCCCAAGCTGATGTCGGGCGAGCATGTCGGCTCGCTCGCCATGTCGGAGCCGGGTGCCGGTTCCGACGTCGTCTCGATGAAGCTCCGCGCGCGGAAGCAGAACGACGGCTACGTGCTGAACGGCAACAAGATGTGGATCACCAACGGTCCCGACGCCTCGACCCTGATCGTCTATGCCAAGACCGACCCGGAGGCTGGCCCGCGCGGCATCACCGCCTTCCTGGTCGAGCGCGGCATGACCGGCTTCTCGACCGCGCAGAAGCTCGACAAGCTCGGCATGCGCGGCTCCAACACCTGCGAACTGGTGTTCCAGGATTGCCTGGTGCCCTTCGAGAATGTCCTCGGCGAAGAGGGCAAGGGCGTGAACATCCTGATGTCCGGCCTCGACTACGAGCGCGTCGTGCTGGCGGCCGGCCCGCTCGGCATCATGGCGGCGGCGCTCGACATCGTGGTGCCCTATGTCCACGAGCGCGAGCAGTTCGGCAAGCCGATCGGCACCTTCCAGCTCATGCAGGGCAAGCTCGCCGACATGTATACGACGATGAATGCCTGCCGGGCCTATGTCTATGCCGTGGCCGCCGCCTGCGACCGGGGCGAGACGACGCGGAAGGACAGCGCCGGCTGCATCCTCTATGCCGCCGAGAAGGCGACCCAGGTGGCGCTGGAAGCGATCCAATGCCTGGGCGGCAACGGCTATATCAACGATTACGCCACCGGCCGCCTGCTCCGCGATGCCAAGCTCTACGAGATCGGCGCCGGCACGTCGGAAATCCGGCGCATGCTGATCGGCCGCGAAATCTTCGCCCAGACGGCCTGAGACCCGCCATGGCCCGGCTCACCAGCAAGCTCAGCCCGAACGATCCCGGCTTCGCCGCCAATGCCGCGCGCATGGCCGGCCTGGTCCGGGAGTTCGCAGCCCTCGCCGAAAAGACCGTGAAGGGCGGCGACGAGAAATCGCGCGCCCGCCATGTCGCCCGCGGCAAGCTCCTGCCCCGCGAGCGGGTGGCCCGGCTGCTCGACCCCGGCAGCCCGTTCCTGGAGATCGGCCTCTTCGCCGCCGAAGGTGTCTATGACGCCGAGATCCCGGCGGCCGGGGTGATCGGCGGCATCGGCAAGGTCGCCGGGCGCGATTGCCTGATTCTCTGCAACGACGCCACGGTGAAGGGCGGCACTTATTATCCGCTCACGGTGAAGAAGCACCTGCGGGCGCAGGAGATCGCGGCAGAAAACAACCTGCCCTGCCTCTATCTGGTCGATTCCGGCGGCGCCAACCTGCCGAACCAGGACGAGGTCTTCCCCGACCGCGACCATTTCGGCCGCATCTTCTTCAACCAAGCCAATATGTCGGCCCGGGGCATCGCCCAGATCGCCGTGGTCATGGGCTCCTGCACCGCGGGCGGCGCCTATGTCCCGGCGATGAGCGACCAGACCATCATCGTCAAGGAACAGGGCACCATCTTCCTGGCCGGCCCGCCCCTGGTGAAGGCCGCGACCGGCGAAGTGGTGGATGCCGAAACGCTGGGCGGTGGCGACACCCACACCCGCCTCTCCGGCGTCGCCGACTATCTGGCGGAGAACGATGCCCATGCCATCGCCCTGGCCCGCCAGGCGGTGCGCAACCTGGGCCTGCCGCCCGCGCCGGCGATCCCGCTCCGCCCCGCCGTGGCGCCGGCCATGGACCCGGAGGAGATCCTGGGCGTGGTGCCTGCCGATGCCCGCACCCCCTATGACATCCGCGAAGTGATCGGGCGGATCGTCGACGGCTCCGACTTCGAGGAATTCAAGGAACGCTTCGGCACCACCCTGGTCTGTGGCTTTGCCCATATCGACGGCATTCCCGTGGGTGTCCTCGGCAATAACGGCGTGCTGTTTTCGGAAAGCTCGCAGAAGGGCGCCCATTTCATCGGGCTTTGCTGCCAGCGTAAGATCCCGCTCCTGTTCCTGCAGAACATCACCGGTTTCATGGTCGGCTCGAAATACGAGGCGGGCGGCATCGCGCGCGACGGCGCCAAGCTGGTCAACGCCGTCTCGACCGCGGCGGTGCCCAAGGTCACGGTGATCGTCGGCGGCTCCTTCGGGGCCGGCAATTACGGCATGTGCGGCCGTGCCTATGGCCCGCGCTTCCTGTGGATGTGGCCCAATGCCCGGATCTCGGTCATGGGCGGTGAGCAGGCGGCCGGTGTTCTCGCCACCGTGCGCCGTGCCGCCGTCGAAGCCCGTGGCGGCAGTTGGAGTGCGGAAGAAGAGGCCGTCTTCAAGCAGCCGGTGATCGACCAGTTCGAAACCCAGTCGCACCCGCTCTATGCCTCGGCGCGGCTCTGGGATGACGGCATCATCGACCCGCGCCAGACCCGCGACGTGGTCGCCCTGTCGCTCCGCGCGGCGCTGAACGCGCCCATCGAGGAAACGCGCTTCGGCGTGTTCCGCATGTGAGGAGGGGCGGATGTTCCAGAAGATCCTGATCGCCAACCGCGGCGAAATCGCCTGCCGGGTGATCGACACCGCACGCCGCATGGGCATTGCCACCGTCGCCGTCTATTCGGACGCCGACCGCGACGCCCGCCACCGGACGCTGGCCGACGAGGCCGTGCACATCGGCCCGGCCCCGGCGGCCGAGAGCTACCTCAAGGGCGAGCGCATCATCGAAGCGGCGCTCGCCACCGGGGCCGAGGCGATCCACCCGGGCTACGGCTTCCTGTCCGAGAACCCCGGCTTCGTCGAAGCGGTCGAGGCGGCCGGCCTCGTGTTCATCGGCCCCTCGCCCGCCTCGATCCGCGCCATGGGGCTGAAGGATGCCGCCAAGGCGCTGATGGTCGAGGCCGGCGTCCCCGTCGTGCCCGGCTATCACGGCGCGCGCCAGGAGGCCGATTTCCTGGCCGCCGAGGCGGACAAGATCGGCTATCCCGTGCTGATCAAGGCGCGGGCCGGCGGTGGCGGCAAGGGCATGAGGCTGGTCGAAAAGCCGGCCGATTTCGCCGCGGCGCTGGAAGGCGCCCAGCGCGAAGGCCGCGCCAGCTTCGGCGACGGCGCCGTGCTGATCGAACGCTATGTCACCAGCCCGCGCCATATCGAGGTCCAGGTCTTCGGCGACCGTTTCGGCACGGTCGTGCACCTCTATGAGCGCGACTGTTCCCTGCAACGCCGCCATCAGAAGGTGATCGAGGAAGCCCCCGCCCCCGGCATGACCGCGGAGCTGCGCGCCGCCATGACGGCGGCGGCGGTGAAGGCGGCCCAGGCCGTCGGCTATCACAATGCCGGCACGATCGAATTCATCGTCGACGGTTCCGGCCCGCTCCGCCCCGACGGCTTCTGGTTCATGGAGATGAACACGCGGCTCCAGGTCGAGCATCCGGTGACCGAAGCGATCACCGGCCTCGACCTCGTCGAATGGCAGCTCCGCGTCGCCGCGGGCGAACCGCTACCGCTGACCCAGGACGAGATCCCCCTGAACGGCCACGCCTTCGAGGCCCGCCTCTATGCCGAGGATCCGGGCAAGGGCTTCCTGCCCGCCCCCGGCCCCCTGCTCCATGTCGCCTTCCCGGACACGGCGCGGATCGATACCGGCGTCCGCGCGGGCGACCGCATCAGTGCCCATTACGATCCCATGATCGCCAAGCTCACGGCCAAGGGGCCGAGCCGGGCCGATGCCCTGTTCCGCCTGCGCCGGGCCCTGGCCGCGACCCATGTCGCCGGCACCGCGACCAACCTGGGCTTCCTCCAGGCGCTGTGTCGCGATACCGATTTCGCGGCGGGCAAGATGGACACCGGCCTGATCGGGCGGAAGCAGGAGGCGCTGACCAGCACGGCCCCGCCGGACGATGCCGCCATCCTGTTCGCGGCGATGACCGCCCTCGACCTCGACCCGGCGCGGCCGCAGTTCGGCTTCCGCCTGTGGGGCACCGGCACGGTGCGGATCGAATTCGTCTCCGGCGGCGATCTCGTCGCGCGCGACCTCCGCCTGCTCGGCGCAGGGCAGATCGCGGTCGAGGACGGCGGACGGTCGACGGTTTTCGAGGCGGTCTCCTGCTATGCCGGTGGCTTGCGGGCACGCCAGGGCGGGCGCAACCTCGACGCCAGAGTGGCCCATGTCGGCGACGCGGTTTCCGTGCTGCTGGACGGCAGGATCAGCGATTTCACCCTGATCGACCCGCTGGCGGTGGAGCGCACGGGCGGTGCGGCCGAAAACCGGATCGTCGCGCCCATGACCGGCGTCGTCCGCTCGGTCCCGGTGACGGCGGGCAGCACGGTCGCCAAGGGCGACATCCTGGTCGTCATGGAGGCGATGAAGATGGAGCACAGCCTGCGCGCCGCCGCCGATGGCGTGGTCGAGGCGGTGCATTGCACAGTGGGCGACACGGTCGACGACGGCACCCTGCTGGTCGATTTCGCCCCGCAGGCGACCGAGGGTGCGCCGGTGGAGGACAGCCTTGTCTGAGCCCGTCACCATCTATGAAGTCGGCCCGCGCGACGGCTTGCAGAACGAGGCCGGCTTCGTGCCGACCGCGGACAAAATCGCCTTGATCGACCGCCTGTCCGAAACCGGCCTGACCCGGATCGAGGCGACCAGCTTCGTCTCGCCCAAATGGGTGCCGCAGATGGCCGATGCCGCCGAGGTGATGGCCGGCATCCGCCGGGCGCCCGGCATCCGCTATGCCGTGCTGACCCCGAACCTGCGCGGCTTCGAGGCTGCCCTGGCGGCGGGCGCCGACGAGGTGGCGATCTTCGCTTCCGCCTCCGAAGGCTTCAGCCGGAAGAACATCAACTGCTCGATCGCCGAGAGCCTGGCACGTTTCGCCCCGGTGGCGGAGGCGGCCTGGGCGGCCGGCGTGCCGCTGCGCGGCTATGTCTCCTGCATCGTCGAATGCCCCTA
>JAYSCC010000248.1:0-5223 GCA_041915065.1 Zavarzinia sp. | reverse complement strand
GGATGATGCCCGAATAGAAGTCGACGTTCGGATAGAGCTTCTTCTCGATGAAGTACGGGTCGTGCAGGGCGATCTTCTCGAGTTCCATGGCGACCTGGAACAGCGGGTCGTCATGCACGCCGAGTTCGTCGAGCACGGCGCGGGCGGTCGCCTGCATCACCTTGGCGCGCGGGTCGTAGTTCTTGTAGACCCGGTGGCCGAAGCCCATCAGGCGGAACGGATCGTTCTTGTCCTTGGCCTTGGCGATATACTCGGGGATGCGGTCGGGCGTGCCGATCTGCTGCAGCATGTTCAGCGCCGCTTCGTTGGCGCCGCCATGGGCGGGGCCCCACAGGCAGGCGATGCCGGCGGCGATACAGGCGAAGGGATTGGCGCCCGACGAACCGGCCAGGCGGACGGTCGAGGTCGAGGCATTCTGCTCGTGGTCGGCGTGCAGGATGAAGATCTTGTCCAGCGCATCGGCCAGGATGGGCGAGACCTTGTAAGGCTCGCACGGCACGCCGAAGGTCATGTAGAGGAAGTTCTCGCAGTAACTGAGATCGTTCCGCGGGTACATGAACGGCTGGCCGATCGAATATTTGTAGGCCATCGCGGTGATGGTCGGCAGCTTGGCGATCAGGCGGTGGCTGGCGATCAGGCGCTGGCGCGGGTCGTTGATGTCGGTCGAGTCGTGATAGAAGGCCGACAGCGCCCCGACCACGCCGCAGATCACCGCCATCGGGTGGGCGTCACGGCGGAAGCCGCGATAGAACATCGCGAGCTGCTCGTGCACCATGGTGTGATAGGTCAGCGCCTTGACGAACTTGTCCTTCTGCGCACCCGTCGGCAGTTCGCCGTTCAGCAGCAGATAGCAGACTTCGGGAAAGTCGCTCTTGTCGGCGAGTTCGTCGATCGAGTAACCGCGATAGAGCAGAACGCCTTCGTCGCCGTCGATATAGGTGATCTTCGACTCGCAGCTCGCCGTCGAGGTGAAGCCGGGATCGAAGGTGAAATAGCCGGTATCCGCATAGAGCTTGCGGATGTCGATCACCTTCGGCCCTACAGACCCTTCCAACACAGGATACGAGGTTTTCTTGCCATCATCCTCGAGAACGACAGAGGTCCGTTCGGCCATCTCGCTGCACTCCGTTAAGGGTCGTATATGACGCAATCGACGCGGCGCCGGGCCTAAGGGGAGGGGCCCGGCGTTTCGGATCAAGCTTGCCCTATTATACTGCTAAGCATTTCGGCACGAATAGGGCCCACGTGGCCGATCTGCACCTTTTCAAGGCTATCCTTTAGTGGTGGCCTCCCGCATGGCGAAGGGCGTCGGCGATACGCGCCAGCGTCTCTTCGCGGCCGAGGATTTCCGCCACTTCGAAGATCGGCGGCGAGACGGTCGAGCCGGTGACGGCGGCGCGGAGCGGCTGGGCGATATCGCCGAGCTTGGCACCCGTCGCCTCGGCGAGGGCGCGCGCGGCGCCTTCGATCTGGGCGGCCGAAAACGTGTCGATCGCGGCCAGTTCATCGGCCAGGGCGGCCAGCCGGTCGTGACCGGGGGTGCCCTTGGTGATCAGCTTTTCCGCTTTGGCATCGAACGGCAAGGGCCGTGGCGTGACCAGGAAGCGGGCCGAATCCGCGAGCTGTACCAGGGTCTTGGCGCGGGCCTTCAGGCCCTCCATGGCACGGGTGACGAGGCCGGTTTCGGCTTCCGTCAGTTCATGTCCGGCCGCCTCGGCCAGCTTGGGAGCGATCAGGCCGGCCAGACGGGCGTCGTCCGCCTGACGAAGATAATGGCCGTTCAGATTGTCGAGCTTGGCATAGTCGAAACGGGCGGGTGAGCGGCCGACGTTTTCGAGCCCGAACCATTCGATCGCCTGCTCGGTCGAGATGATTTCCTCGTCACCATGGCCCCAGCCGAGACGCAGGAGATAATTGCGCATCGCCTCCGGCAGGTAGCCGAGGTCACGGTAGGCGTCGACTCCCAGCGCCCCGTGGCGTTTCGACAACTTGGCACCGTCCGGCCCGTGGATCAGCGGGATATGGGCGAAGGCCGGCACGTCCCAGCCGAGCGCCAGATAGAGCTGGGTCTGGCGGGCGGTATTGGTCAGGTGGTCGTCGCCGCGGATCACATGGGTGATGCCCATGTCGTGATCGTCGACCACCACCGAGAGCATATAGGTCGGCGTGCCGTCGGAGCGGAGCAGGATCATGTCGTCCAGCTCGGTATTGGGGAAGCGGACGTCGCCCTGGACCAGGTCCTGCACCAGGGTCTCGCCCTCGCGCGGGGCCTTCAGGCGAACGGCCGGGGAGACGCCGGCCGGCGCCTCCGCCGGGTCGCGGTCGCGCCAATAGCCGTTGTAGCGGGGCGGCAGGCCCTGGGCCCGCGCTTCTTCGCGCATCCGGGTCAGTTCGTCCGGCGTGCAGTAGCAATAATAGGCCTTGCCCTCGGCGACCAAGCGGCGCGCCTCGGCGGCATGACGTTCGGCCCGGGCGAATTGGAAGACCACCTCGCCGTCCCAGTCGAGCCCGAGCCATTGAAGGCCTTCGAAGATCTTCTGGATGGCATCTTCGGTCGACCGCTGACGGTCGGTGTCTTCGATGCGGAGGCGGAAGGTGCCGCCGAAATGCCGGGCGAAAAGCCAGTTGAACAGGGCCGTCCGCGCGCCGCCGATATGCAGGTAACCGGTGGGCGAGGGGGCGAAGCGGGTGACGATGGCGGACATGAGCAACGGAGGCAGTTTATGACGGCCCCCTGTTTAGCATGGCGAATTGGCTGATCACACCCCTGTCTCGGCTTGCTACCATTCGGCGATGGTCGCAACCGGATTGCCCTGAACCTTGGCCCTATCGAGCGTCGCCCGGCTGTTGCTCGCAGAGCGCGAGCGGTGGTTCCTCTGGCTGCCTTTCCTGGTGGGGGCGGGCGACGCCACCTATCTGGCCCTGGCCTGGGAACCGGGCCTGGCCTTGGCCCTGGCGCCCGCGGCGCTCCTGCTCTGCCTCCTGGTGGGGACACGGGCCGGCGGCGCCTTGGGGATCGGCCTGATCGCGGCCCTCGCTTTGACCGGCGGTTTCGCCGCCGCCAAACTTCGTGCAGTCGCGGTCGGGACCCCGGTGATCGCCGAGCGTATCGGACCGGTCGAGCTTCAGGGCACGGTGCTGGAGCGCGAAGCGCGGCCCGATCAGCGGCCGCGAGCCGTGCTCGAAGATCTCGCCATCTCGGGCCTATCAGGGCCGCCGCCGCGACGGATCCGGCTCTCCTTCGATCCGTCGGTGGCGCTCGAGACGATCGCGCCCGGGGCGCGGATCTCAGTCTCCGCCGTGCTCCTGCCGCCGCCGGGGCCGGCCCTGCCGGGGGCGCCGGACCATGGGCGGGCGATGTGGTTCGATGGCATCGGTGCGGTCGGCTACGGCGATGCGGCTCCCGTCCGCCTGGCGGGCGGGACACCGGACAGTCTCGGTGCCTGGCGGCAGCGGGTGGCGGATGGGCTGGTCGCGGCCATGCTGGCGCCGGAAGGCGCGATCGCTGCCGCCTTGACCGTGGGCTTGCGCGGGGCAGTGCCGGCCGTGGTCGAGGACCGTTGGCGGGCAGCAGGGATTTCCCACATCCTCTCGATCTCGGGCCTGCACATCGGGCTCGCCGCCGGGATCGTGATGGTTTCCCTGCGCTTTCTGCTCGCCGCCGTGCCGGGGATCTCGCTCCGCCATCCGGTGAAGAAATGGGCGGCGGCGGTGGCCCTGGTTTCGGCCGCGGCCTATACAGTGGTGGCCGGGCTGGACGTGCCGGCCCAACGCTCCTTCATCATGACGGCGATCGTTCTGCTGGCGGTCCTGGTCGACCGGCTGGCGGTCACGCTCCGTCTGGTCGCCATCGCCGCCCTGGCGATCCTGCTGATCGAGCCGGAGAGCATCCTGTCGCCCGGTTTCGGCATGTCCTTCGCTTCGGTCGCTGTGCTGGTCGCGGGCTACGAGGGGGTGCGGCCCCGGATCGCCGGCTGGCGCGCGGGGGCCGGCTGGCTGCGCCGGGGCCTGCTGGCGCTCGCCGGCATTTTCGCCTCGAGCCTGCTCGCCACGCTAGCGACGGCGCCCTTCGCCATCGCCCATTTCGGGCGGCTGTCGCTCTATGGCCTGGTCGCCAATCTGGTGGCGGTGCCGATCACCGGCTTCGTCATCATGCCGGCTGCCGTCGCCGCCGCGGTGCTGGCGCCGTTCGGCGCGGAAGGGCCGGCGCTCGCCGTGCTCGGCCTCGGTATCGGCTGGGTCGACGATCTGGCGGCGGTAATCGCGGCCTGGCCGGGGGCTGCGCTGGCGGTGCCAGCCATGGGGCAGGGGGCGCTCGCCCTCTTCGTGTTGGCCGGTGCCTCGCTCCTCCTGTGGCGCCATTGGCTCCGGCTCACGGCACTGCCTTTCGCCCTGGCCGCCGTGCTCGCCTGGTGGTTCCGGGTGGGGGAGGTGCCGCTCTTCCTCGTTCACGAGGATGGCAAGGCGGTGGCCGCACCGGTGGGCGACCGTCTGGTCGTGCTGCCGCCCGGTACGCCTCGTTTCATGGTCGAGCAATGGGGCGAATTCCTCGGCCTAGTGGAGACCGAGGCTCTGGACCGCCGTCAGGCCTGCCGCGCGAAGCTCTGCCGCCTCACGCTGGCGGACGGCCGGGAAGTGGTCGTCGCCGGGGGCAAGACTGTGCCACTTTGCGCCGATTTTGTCGTGCTACCGGCGGCCGCGCGGCCGTCCGATTTCGCCTGTGCTGGCCTGGTCCTCGACAAGGATCGGCTCGCCGGTGCCGGCACACTGTCGGTTGGGCCGGACGGTAGCGTCACCTCGACCACGGCGGGGCGCGGAGAGAGACCCTGGACGGCCGCTTACGAGTGAAGGCGAAGGCCTTTCACCGCCTTGTCGACCGCCTTGCGCGGCCCGCGCAAGGCGAGGCCCACCAGGTCCGGGGCCAGCACGTCTTCGGCCGCGAAGGCGCGGCGGTTGGCGGCGTCGTGCCCCGTCGCGAACATGGCCCGGACATAGGGGACCAGCGGGATTTCGCGCGTCAGGGCCTGGTCGCGGACGGCGATCAGGCCCGGTCCGTCGGCCGCGAAGATCATCATCGGCTGGCCCAGCATGCGGCCGTAAGTTCGCCCGGCGGCATCGACATAGGGCATGCCCAGGGCTTCCGGTGCCGCGGCGGCGATGCCGGTCGCCAGGAAGGCGGCGACATTGAGCTTCTGCCAGGGCAGCAGGTCGTCCCGCAGTACG
>JAYSCC010000247.1:0-5245 GCA_041915065.1 Zavarzinia sp. | reverse complement strand
CGTGAGCCTGGACGCACTGCTGGCGATCCTGGCCATGGCGGCGGCGACCGTCGCCTGCCGCCTGGCCGGCCTGGTGTTGCCGGCCCGCCTGGCTGCCGCCGGGCGGCTCGGCCGGGCCTTCGAGGCGATGCCGGTCGCCATCCTCTCGGCCATCGTGGCGCCGCTGCTGCTGACCCGGGGGCCGGCCGATGCCCTGGCCGGCCTGGTCGTCATCGGGGCGTCGCTGCGCCTGCCGTTGACCGCGGTGATCCTGCTCGGCATCGCCGCGGCGGCGGGCCTCCGCGCATTGTTCTGAGCCGGCTCGGTCGGAGCGGGTTCAGGCGGCGCGGACGCGGGCGATGAAGCGCCGCACTTCCTGTTCCAGCGTGGCGGACTGCCGGCTCAGGTCGTTGGCCGCGGCCAGCACGCCGCCGGCCTGCTGCCCGGTTTCGCCGGTCGCCCGTTCGACCTCGGCGATGGTGCCCGAGACGCGGGCGGTGCCATCCGCCGCCTCGGCGACATTGCGGGCGATCTCGGCCGTCGCCGCCCCCTGCTGCTCGACCGCACCGGCGATGCCGGCGGTGATGTCGTTGATCGAGGCGATGGTGCGGCCGATGCCGCCGATTGCTGTTACCGCCTGTTCCGTCTGCTCCTGGATCGAGCGGATCTTGGTGCCGATCTCGTCGGTTGCTTTGGCGGTCTGGGTCGCCAGATTCTTCACTTCGGAGGCCACGACAGCAAAACCCTTGCCGGCGTCGCCGGCACGGGCCGCTTCGATCGTCGCATTGAGGGCGAGCAGATTGGTCTGATTGGCGATCGCCGAGATCAGGCGCAGCACTTCGCCGATCTCCTCGGCCGAAGTGGCCAGGCTCCGCATGGTGCGGTCGGTCGCCTCGGCCTCGCGCACGGCCGAAGCCGCGACTTCCGCCGATTGGGTGATGCGCCGCGCGATCTCCTGCACCGAGGCGGACAATTGCTCGGCCGCGGTCGCCACGGTCTGGACATTGGTGGTCGCCTGGCCGGCGGCATCGGCGACGATGCCGGCCTGTTCGCGGCTGCCGTCGGCTGTGGCGCTCATGCCGGTGGCGTCCTGCTGCAGGCGGGCGGCGGCACCGGCCACGGCGTCGACCACGCCCTGTACCGTCGTCTCGAAGGCTTCGGCCAGGGATTGCATGTCCTGGCGGCGTTGCTGTTCGCCGCGGCGCCGGGTTTCTTCCTCGCGGGCGTGGCGTTCGGCTTCCGCCCTGGCGTCCGCTTCGTGGCGCTGTTCGCGCTCGGCCTCGGCGGCCCGGCGGGCGCGCTCCGCCTCGGCCGCCATGCGGGCATTGTCGATTCCTGCCTGTTTGAATACTTCGACCGCTTTGGCCATGGCGCCGATCTCGTCGCGCCGGCCGAGCGAGGGGACGGCGACGGCCATGTCACCGGCGGCGAGCCGGCCCATGGCGGCGACCATGGCATCGACCGGGGCGGACAGGCTGCGCCCGATCCAGAAGCCGGCGGCCAGGATGACGACGACCGAAACGCCGACGGTGATGATCATGCCGAGGCGGAGCGCATCGATCCCGGCGAAGACCTGATCGGCCTCGACCCTGACCAAGGCCGACCAGCCGAGTCCGGGGAAACGGTTGGCGCCTTCCGAGCGGGTAAAGCCGACCACCCGGGCGGGACCGGTGGACGGCTGTTCCAGCACGGCACCGCTCTCGCCCGCGGCGGCGCGGCGGGCCGCCGGGTCGTTCTCGGCGATCAGGTTGCGGTGGCCGACCACCGCGGCATCCCGCTTATAGGGACCGCCGGGGGCCGTCGCATAGTCGGTGACCACCGTGCCTTTGTCGTCGAGAATGGTGAACTCGGCCGAGGTCATGCCGTCCTGGGCCAGATGCTTGTGGAATTCGCCGACCATGGCGTCGACGAAGCCGAGATTGGCGAAATTCACCCAATAGGCGATGGTGCGTCCGCCCGCCGGCATCACCGGCGCCGCGAAGGTGAGGACATAGCCGTCGCCGCCGGTCGCCGCGGCCACTTCGGGCACGAAGCCCGGGCCTTCGACCACGGTACCGGTCAGGCCGTCGCGGCCTTCGAGGAAGCGGCGCTCGCTCAGCGCCTTGAACCAGCTCCGGTCGGCGAAATTCTTGTTCAGGAGGCCGAGTGTGTCGATCTTCTGGCCCGCGGCATCCTTGGTATTGACCCCGATCACCGTGCCGTCGGTGTCGACCAGCAGCATCAGGTCATAGACGCCGTAATTGCGGACATAGCCGTTCATCGCGTCGATCAGCGGATTGCCGATGTCGGCGACGCCCCAATTGTCGGCGTCCTGGGCGGCGGTGTTGAGGGCGAAGGCCTGGGCGTCGCCATAACGCTCGGCCAGCGTGCGGTCGACTGCGTCGACCATCTGGTCGGCCAGATTGTGGAAGCGGCCATAGAGGGCGTCGCGCGACTGGCCCTCCCCCAGGAGATAGATGACGAAGAGGACGGCCGCCGGGATCAACCCGAAGGCAGCCAGGGCGAGCACGATTTTACGCTGTATGGACAAGAGCCCCTCCCGCATTTGTTCTTTTTTGCCCGATTGTGGGGACAATTCGTAAACGACTGGTAACCTTAAGCAGGTACCGCGGCGGTTTCCCCGGGGCGGAAAGCGCGTTAGCGTCGACCCGGTCCCCCCGGTGAGGAGTTTCGGCGTTGCAGTCTTATCTCGTCGTCGCCCTGGGGGGCGCCATCGGTTCCATGCTCCGCCTCGGCACCGCGCGCCTGGCGCAGGTGCTGTTCGGCGCCGGCTTTCCGGCTGGCACGCTCACGGTCAATCTGGTCGGCAGTGCGGTCATGGGCCTGCTCGCCGCGCTGCTCGCCGAGCGTGCGGGCGACGATCCCCTGCGTCTCTTCCTGATGACCGGCGTTCTCGGCGGCTTCACCACTTTTTCCGCCTTCTCGCTCGACGCCTATTCGCTCTGGGCGCGGGGCGAGGGGCTGGTCGCCGCCACCTATGTCGCGGTCTCGATCGTGGTGGCGCTGGCCGGCCTGGTCGCCGGGCTGATGCTGGGCCGCCATGTGATGGGGGCGTGAGCCGCTTCCTTGCCAGGGGCGGGCGCCCCGGCTAGTTTCCGCCGAATGATGGACGGGAGATCGAGATGAGCGGCGTCAGCCTGCGCAAGGTCGAGGCGGCGGACGCGGACATGCGGCTGGACCGCTGGTTCAAGCGCCACTTCCCCGACCTCGGCCATGGGAAACTCGAGAAGCTGCTGCGTACTGGACAGATCAGGGTGAACGGCGGCCGTGTGAAGGCTTCCGACCGGGTGAATACCGGCGACGAGATCCGCGTGCCGCCCCTGGGCGAGGCACCGGCCGCAGCGCCCCGGGCGCCCAAAGCCCCCTCCGGCAAAGTGGCCGAGATCGCCGAAGTCCTGAAGAAGGCGGTGATCCACCGCGACGGCGACGTCATCGTCCTGAACAAGCCGCCGGGCCTCGCCGTGCAGGGCGGCAGCGGGCTCGACGATGCCCATCTGGATGCGGCGCTCGACGCCCTGAAATTCGGTGCGGAGGAACGGCCGCGCCTTGTCCACCGGCTCGACAAGGATACGTCCGGTGTCCTCGTGCTCGCGCGCAACCGGGCGGCGGCGGCCTTCCTGGCCAAGGCCTTCAAGGCGCGCGACGCGGCCAAGACCTATTGGGCGCTGGTGGTCGGCATGCCCAAGCCGGCGCGCGGCAAGATCGACCTCGCCCTGGCCAAAGAAGGCCCCCAGGGCCAGGAGAAGATGCGCGCGGTCCTGGAGCGGAGCGAGGACGACGAGGCGAAACGCGCCGTCACCTATTACGCCGTGGCCGAACACGCGGGCGGCAAGGTCGCCTTCCTGGCCATGCGTCCGCTGACCGGCCGCACCCACCAGTTGCGCGCCCATGCCGCCTTTCTGGGTACCCCGATCGTTGGTGACGGCAAATACGGCGGGGCGGAAGCCTTCCTCTCGGGCGGGGTCAGCCGCAAGCTGCATCTCCATGCCCGTGCGATCGACATCGCCCATCCGGCGGGCGGGCGGCTCCAGGTGGCGGCGCCGCTGCCGGCCCATATGGCGGAGAGTTTCCGCCTGCTCGGTTTCTCCGAACAGACGGCCAAGGATATTTTCGCGGATCTCGACGAATGAAGCGCTTCTGGAAATCGGCCGCGGCCCTGCCCGTGGCGGAGGGCGGCTATACTGTCGCCCTGGACGGCAAGCCCATGCGTACCCCCCTGAAGCGGCCGCTGGTGGTGCCGAGCCCGGCGCTGGCCGAGGCGATTGCCGCCGAATGGAACGCCCAGCCTAAGGACGTGAAGGCGGAGGACCTGGTGCTCACCCGCTTCGCCAATACGGCGGTCGACCGGGTGGCGGATCTTCGCGACGAGGTGGTGGCGGAAATGGCCGGCTGGGCCGGCACCGATCTCCTTTCCTACCGGGCGACCGAACCGGACGAACTGATCGCCCGCCAGGCCGCCGCCTGGGACCCTTGGGTCGACTGGCTGCGCCGTCGCTTCGATGTCGAACTCCGCATCACCCAGGGCCTGATGCCGATCGCCCAGGCGGAAACCACGGTCGCCCGCATGGGCCTGGTGCTGGCGGCCAAGACCGATCCGGAACTGGCGGCGCTGCACACCCTGGTCGGCACGCTCGGCTCCCTCGTGCTGGCGCTGGCCGTGGCGGAAGGCGAACTCGCGCTCGAAGAAGCCTGGGCGGCGAGCCGGATCGACGACGATTACCAGATCGAGAAATGGGGCCCGGACGACGAGGCGGCGGTCAGGGCGGCCAACATGCGGGCCGACCTCGGGCACGCCCACCGCTTCCTCTCACTGCTCGGGACATAAAACGGGGCCCCCCGCATCCCCCCCTTCCGTCGTACTGGAACGGGACGCGGAATGGTGATAACAGACCGCAGTCTTTCGCTTATGCGGCAAGCAGAATTGGCTTATGGCCGCACCGTCCCGCCGAAGCGGCACGGCATTAGGGGGATCTGATGCACCATATTCTCCGCCAGCTCGAGAAGAAGCGTGAAGAGGCCCGCCTCGGTGGCGGCCCGAAGCGTATCGAGGCCCAGCATGCCAAGGGCAAGCTGACCGCTCGGGAACGCATCGAGCTTCTGCTCGACGCCGGCTCCTTCGAGGAATACGACATGTTCGTCGAGCACCGCTGCGCCGATTTCGGCATGGCGGAGCAGAAGGTGGCGGGCGACGGCGTCGTCACCGGCTGGGGCACCATCAACGGCCGCCTGGTCTTCGTCTTCTCGCAGGACTTCACCGTGTTCGGCG
>JAYSCC010000246.1:0-5258 GCA_041915065.1 Zavarzinia sp. | reverse complement strand
CGCCGAAGCCATGCGATAGCGCAATGTCCGCGCATGCCCCGGGCGCGCTAACTATCGTCCGAGTCGCCCCGCGGCGGCACGAGTGGTGACAGGTAGGGAACCCCAGATGGTCACGGATCGTATCAGAATGCAGAGCCTTCACGCCAAGGTCGTTCCGGCGGAAGAGGCGGCCAAGCTGATCAAGGACGGCATGGTGGTGGGCATGAGCGGCTTCACCCGCGCGGGCGAAGCCAAGGCGGTGCCGCTGGCGCTGGCCGAGCGGGCGAAGAAAGAGCCCCTGAAGATCACCCTGATGACCGGCGCCTCGCTCGGCAACGATCTCGACAAGACCATGGCGGAAGCGCATCTCCTGTCGCGCCGCCTGCCCTTCCAGTCCGACCCTGCCCTTCGCCGCGAGATCAACGACGGCGAAGTGATGTTCATCGACCAGCATCTCTCGGAAACGGTCGAATTGCTGCGCTCGCGCCAGATCGGCCCGATCGACGTCGCCGTGATCGAGGCGATCGCCATCACCGAGACGGGCGGCATCGTGCCCACCACCTCGGTCGGCAATTCGGCGACCTTCGCCATCCTGGCCGAAAAAGTGATCATCGAGATCAACATCAACCAGACGATGGATCTCGAAGGCATCCACGACATCTATATCCCGACCCGGCGACCGCACCGCCAGCCGATCCCGATCGTCAACCCGGACGACCGCCCGGGCCTCGGCTATATCCCGATCGATCCCGACAAGATCGCGGCCATCGTCGTCTCGGCCAAGCGCGACAGTACCTCGAACATCCTCGACCCCGACGAGGAGACCGAAGCGATCGCCAAGCATCTGATCCACTTCTTCGAGGGCGAGGTGGCCAAGGGCCGCCTCACCTATGCGCTCCAGCCGCTTCAGGCCGGCATCGGCACGATCGCCAACGCCGTGCTGCACGGTTTCATCGACAGTCCGTTCAAGGACCTGACGATGTATTCTGAGGTGTTGCAGGACAGCACCTTCGAGCTGATCGATTCGGGCAAGATGCTGTTCGCCTCGGGCTCGTCAATCACCCTCTCCAAGGCCAAGGACGCCGAGGTGATGCCGCGCTTCGCGCATTACCGGAACAAGCTGGTGCTGCGCCCGCAGGAGATCTCGAACCATCCCGAAGTGATCCGCCGGCTCGGCGTCATCGCCATCAACACGGCGCTGGAGGTCGATCTCTACGGCAACGTGAATTCGACTCATGTGAACGGCACGCATATCATGAACGGCATCGGCGGCTCGGGCGACTTCGCGCGTAACGCCTATCTTTCCATCTTCGTCACCAAGTCGATGGCGAAGAAGGGGGCGATCTCGTCCGTGGTGCCCATGGTGACCCATGTCGACCATTGCGAGCACGACGTCGACTTGATCGTGACCGAGCAGGGCCTGGCCGACCTTCGCGGTCTCGCCCCGCGCGAGCGCGCCAAACTGATCATCGAGAATTGCACGCACCCGGAATACCGGCCTGCCCTGCAAGCCTATTACGACGAGGCGGCGAAACGCGGCGGCCAGACCCCGCATTGCCTGGAGAAAGTCTTCGCCTGGCACCTGGCCTATAAGGAAAAGGGCACGATGAAGGCGGCCTTCTGAGGCCCTTCCCAGCAGGCGGGAGAGAACGCGTGTGAGGGACCGCCCGCTCAGTAGGTCCCGATGGTGATTTCGCCCTGTGCCAAGACGCTGCCGTGTGGGCCCACGGCCTTGACCAAAGCGAAATAGCGATGGCCGGCGCCGCCCGAGCAGGGCGGCAGGTAGCCGGGCTTGGCGAAGTCACCGGTCGCGCGGTTGCCGGCCAGGACCTTGACCCCCGGCGGCATCAGATTGGTCTCGCCCGGGACGGCGGGCAGCATGATGTCGCCCGGGCCCGCCTCGAAGGTGAGCTTGCCGTGGCCGCCGTCGCTCGAAAGAGGCGCATAGTCGGCATCGTTGAATTCGACCACGACCTGGGTCGTACCCAGCGGCAGACCGCGGACCATGAGGGCCGGTGTCCGCGGGAAGAGGCCGCCGTATTTCGTGCATTGCTGCCCGTCTGGAATGGCGCCGCCGGTCCAGGCCGGATGGCCGAGGGCGACCGAGAAGCCCGGAGCCACCGCGGGGGCCGACACTTCGGGGACTGTCGCGTCGGGAGCCGCCACGGCCGCGGGCGGCGCCTCGCCCGGTAACTCCTCGCAGCCCGCCACCGCCAGGGCGCCGAACAGGGCCAGAGGCAGCACCTGCCGCCGGTATCGCGTCGTGATTGTCATGTCGCGTCTCCCGTCGCCGATAGGGCCGTCAGAATGGCCACCGGGAGCGCCCCCGTCCACCCCGAAAGGGCGATACGGCAACAACTCGCAGTAGCGCCCTCAGCCGGCGGCGGGATGGAGCACGGCTTCCGGGCGCTTGATCTCGATCTCGACGAAGGCCATCGGCGCATCGCCGCCGTTCATCACGTCGTGGCGGACGCCGGCCGGGCGCTGGTAGGTGTCGCCCACCTTGCGGCGGATATCGACCACCTTCTCCCCGTCGTGGACGCGCATCAGGCTGTCGGTCAGCATGACCACGAAATAGGGCCAGCCGTGCTCATGCCAGCCGGTCACCGCACCGGGCACGAAGTCCCAGCGGGTGACCCGGATATTCTCGTCGTCGGTCTGTACCGTCGGAACCGCCGGTATGTCGCAGGCAAAGCTCATCGGATCAGGCGAGCGAAGTGATGGCGTCGTTCAGCACGTTCATCAACCCGTCGATGTCTTCGTGTTCCGAAATGAAGGGCGGGGCGAGCTGGATGGTGTCGCCGCCGAAGCGGACGTAATAGCCGGCCTCCCAGCATTTCATCGAGATCTGATAGGGCCGCAGCGCCGGCTCGCCCGGTGCGGCCTCGATCTGCAGGGCACCGGCCAGGCCGAAGTTCCGGATGTCGGTCACATATTTCAAGCCCTTCAGGCCGTGGATCGCCTCCTCGAAATAGGCGGCGAGCTGGCGTGCGCGCTCGGGGATGCGGTCCTTCTCGAAGATCTCCATGGCGGCGAGGCCGGCGGCGCAGGCCACCGGATGGCCCGAATAGGTGTAACCATGGGGGAACTCGACCAGGTAGTCGGGCCCGCCGACAGCCATGAAGGTGTCGTAGATTTCCTTGGTCGCGACCACGGCGCCCATGGGCACGGTGCCGTTGGTGATGCCCTTGGCCAGGTTCATGATGTCCGGCGTCACGCCGAAGGCATCGGCACCGAAATTATAGCCGGTGCGCCCGAAGCCGGTGATGACCTCGTCGAAGATCAGCAGGATATTATATTTGTCGCACAGCGCCCGGAGACGCTGGAGGTAACCCTTGGGCGGCACCACGACGCCGGCCGAACCCGAGAAGGGCTCGACGATCACGGCCGCGATGTTGGAGGCATCGTGCAGGGCGACGATTTCTTCCAGCGCATCGGCGAGGGCGACGCCGCCGTTTTCCGGCATGCCCTTGGAGAAGGCATTTTCCGGCAGCAGCGTATGCGGCAGGTGGTCCGTATCCAGGAGCGTGCCATAGAGCTTGCGGTTACCGCCGATGCCGCCCAGGCTCATGCCGCCGAAATTGACCCCGTGATAGCCCTTGGCGCGGCCGATCAGCTTGGTCTTGGTCGGCTGGCCCTTGAGGCGCCAATAGGCCCTGGCCATCTTCAGCGAGGTATCGGCCGATTCCGAACCCGAGCCGGTAAAGAAGACATAGTCGAGGCCCTTCGGCGTCAGGCTGGCCACCTTGTTGGCGAGTTTGAAGGCCGACGGATGGCTGAACTGGAAGCCCGGGGCATAGTCGAGTTCGGCGATCTGGCGCGACACCGCCTCGACGATCTCTTTCCGGCGATGACCGGAGCCGGTGCACCACAGGCCCGACAGGCTGTCGTAGAGCTTGCGCCCCTCGGCATCGATGAAATGGGCGCCCTCGGCCGCCACGATCATGCGCGGGTTCTCCTTGAACTCGCGGTTGGCGGTATAGGGCATCCAATAGGCTTCGAGCTCGTCGCGGGAGAGCCCGGCGGCCTTGGCCGGTTCGAACAGCGTCATGACGCACTCCATGGAATAGGGCTCCAGGATGCGCCCCGGTTTACGTCCATCAAATCCAATTGTATTTTCATTCAGTTCAACAAGGACTGAACAATGGCCCGGAAGCGCGCCGCCGCCGTCGGCGACATCGAAATCCGCCTGTTGCGCATCTTCCACACGGTGGTCGAATGCGGCGGCTTCACCGCGGCGGAGGTCGAGCTGAACATCGGCCGAGCCGCCATTTCGATGCATATGGCCGACCTTGAGAAGCGCCTCGGCCTCAGGCTCTGCCAGCGCGGCCGGGCCGGCTTCTCCCTGACCGAGGAGGGCCGGCAAGTCCACGACGCCTGTCTTCGCCTGTTCTCGGCGCTGGAAAATTTCCGGGGCGAGGTCGACACGCTGCACGCCAGGCTGCGCGGCACGCTCGACATCGGCATCATCGACAATCTGGTGACCATGCCGCGCATGCAGGTGACCGACGCGCTCTCGGCCCTCAAGGACATCGGGCCGGACGTCCGGGTCAACATCCGCATGATCCCGCCGAACGACATCGAATTGGGCGTGCTCGACGGGCGGCTGCATATCGGCGTCACACCGGCCCTGCGCAACCTGCCAGGTCTCGACTATCGGCCACTCTACGACGAGGAATCGCTGCTCTATTGCGGGGCCGGCCATCCGCTCTTCGCCCGCGCCGACCACGATATTCCGGACGAGGCGATCGCCCAGGCCGATGCGGTAGCGCCGACCTATGCCCAGACCCTGGAAGCCCGCGCCCTGCACCGGCCGCTGCGCACCACGGCGACGGCGACCGACCGGGAAGGCGTCGCCTTCCTGATCCTGACCGGGCGCTATATCGGCTATCTGCCGACCCATTACGCCGAACTCTGGGTGAGCCAGGGGCGGATGCGGGCGCTACGGGCGGACGACTATCGCTACCGGACCGAATTTCGCATCGTGACGCGCATCAGCGCGCGCCCCAACCTGATCCTGAAAACCTACCTGGACCTGCTCGCCCGTCAGTGACTGAGCGCTTCCGTGGGCCAGCAGGCGCGCGCCAGGCGCTGCACCTCCTCCGGCTGGCCGTCCAGCGGATCGCCCGGCCGGAGCTGGTAGTAACGCCCGCCGATCCGTTCGTCGTGATCGGCCATGCGCAGGATGCGTTCCAGCTTGACGCCGATGAAGCCAGCGGCCAGGACAGAAACGTCGCGCACTTTCGTGATGATCTTGCTGTCGCTCATGATGGCACCCG
>JAYSCC010000245.1:0-5267 GCA_041915065.1 Zavarzinia sp. | reverse complement strand
TCGATGCTTCCGCCCGTGCCGACCTGATCGTCCCCCTCGCCGACCTGGCCAGGGCGGCCGGCGTCGAGATCATGAAGATCTACGAGAGTGATTTCGCGGTCCGCTCCAAGGGCGCCGAAGGCCCGGTGACCGATGCCGACGTGGCGGCCGAGGCGGTGATCCTGGCCGGCCTCGCCAAGCTGACCCCCGAGATTCCCGTGATCGCCGAAGAACTGGCGGCGGCGGGCCAGCTCCCGGTCGGCAATCCCGCCACCTGGCGCCATTTCTGGTTGGTCGACCCGCTGGATGGGACCAAGGAATTCGTCAAGCGGAACGGCGAATTCACCGTGAACATCGCCTTGATCGAGGACGGCGTGCCGGTCCTGGGCGTGGTCCATACGCCGGCCAAGGGCTGGATCCACACCGGCCACGGCATGGGCACCGCCGCTGTACGCCGCCAGGGCCTGCCGCCGCAGCCGATCCGGGTGCGCCCGGTGCCGCCGGCCGGCCTCACCGTGGTCGCCAGCCGCAGCCACCGTGACAAGGAAACCGACGACTTCCTGGCCGACCTCCAGGTCGAGACCATCCTGTCCGCCGGCTCGTCGCTGAAATTCTGCCTGGTCGCCGAAGGCCAGGCCGATCTCTACCCCCGCATGGGACCGACCATGGAATGGGATACCGCGGCCGGCCATGCCGTGGTGCTGGCCGCCGGCGGCACGGTGACCACCCTCGAGGGCGCCGCCCTCTCCTATGGCAAGCCCGAATTCCGCAATCCGAAGTTCGTCGTCAGGGGCGGCTGACCCGCCCTCCCGCATCCGGCCGACCGGCCCCAGGACCATGCCCAGAGACAACGGTGAATTCGCCCCCCAGAAGGCGAAAGACGAGGAACGCCCGGCCCTGGTGGTGCCCCCGGCCGAACGGCGCCGGGCCTTCCTGGTGCTGACCCTCGGGCTGATGTGCACCGGTTTCTCGCAGGCCGTGGTCTACGCCATCCTGCCCCCGATCGCCCGCGACCTCGGCCTGTCCGAACTGCAGGTCGGCAGCATCTTCGTGCTCTCCTCCGCCTTCTGGGTGCTGACCACGCCCTGGTGGGGCCGGCGTTCGGATCACCTGGGGCGGAAACGCACGATCCTGATCGGGCTGTTCGGTTTCGCCCTCTCCATGCTGCTGTTCACGGTGGCACTGGAAGCGGCGCAGGCCCATTGGCTGCCCATCGCCGTCGCCTTCCCGATCCTGATCGTCACCCGTTCGCTCTACGGCCTCATCGTCTCGGCCGCCAATCCGGCGGCCCAGGCCTATGTCGCCGAGCGGACGGCACGAGAGGAACGAACGCGGGCGGTCGCCACCATCGGCGCCGCCTATGGCCTCGGCGCCACCATCGGCCCCGGCGTTTCCGCCAGCCTGGTGATCCTCGGCATCCTGGTGCCCTTCTATTTCACCGTGCTACTCGGCCTCGCCAGCGCCGCCGCGATCTGGCGCTTCCTGCCCGAGGGCCAGGCGCGGCTCGAAAAGCCGCCGCGCATCAAGCTCAGCATCCTGGACCGGCGCATCACGCTCAACCTCGTCAACGGCGTGCTGATCTCGGCCGCCCAGGCGATCATGATCCAGACCGTCGCCTTCTACATGATGGACCGGCTCTCCCTGCCGCTCGACTCGGCGGCACAATTCGCCGGCATCGGCCTGATGGCGGCCTCGCTCGCCGCTCTCTTCGGCCAGCTCGTGATCGTGCACCGCTTCCGCCTGTCGGCCCCCGCGCTGGAGCGGACCGGTCTCGGCATCGCGGCGGTAGCCTTCCTCGCGCTCGGCTTTTCCTACCAGCTCGGCCCGCTGGTCTTCGCACTCACCATGATCGGGCTCGGCCAGGGCATGTCGCGGCCGGGTAATTCCGCCGTCGCCTCGCTCGTCGTCCGCCGCCACGAGCAGGGCGCCGTCGCCGGGCTCAGCAATGCCACCAACGCGGTCGGCTTCCTGTTCATGCCCTTCATCGCCATGCCGGCCTATAAGCTCGACCCAGCACTCCCCTATTTCATCGGTGCCGGGCTGCTCGCCCTCGGCCTGGGGATCTCGCTTCTCGACCCCAACGCCCGCCGAGCCGGGGCCGCCGGGGCGGAGGGCTACGACGACATGGACGACGGACTGCCGCACCTCTGATCGCCCCCTTGATCTGAAGGGGCTCAATCCCCAGTTTGCGCACTGCAACATTGGGGGAATCGATGCTCGAACGCGTGATCGAACAGGCCATCCTGGCCAGCCGCTGGCTGCTCGTGCCGCTCTATCTCGGCCTCGCGGCCATGCTGGTGGTGCTGACCGTCCAGTTCTACGTCGATTTCTTCCATGTCATCGGCTCGCTGGCCGAGACGGATGATTCGACCATCATCCTGGAAGCGCTGGCCCTGATCGACCTCGTGCTGGTCGCCGGCCTGATCACCATGGTGGTGATCAGTTCCTACGAGAATTTCGTCTCCAAGATCGACGTGAAGGAAGGCCAGGACACGCCGCCGCTGTTCGGCAAGCTCGACCCCGGCACGCTGAAGATCAAGCTCGGCGCCTCGATGGTGGCGATCTCCTCGATCCAGCTGCTCAAGGCCTTCGTCAGCGTCGGCAAATATTCCTCGACCGAGCTCGCCTGGCTGATCGGCATTCACATGACCCTGGTGGTCTCGACCCTGCTGATGGCCATCATCGACAAGCTGGCCTTCTCCAAAGGCGCCAAGGAAAAAGAAAAGGCCTGACCCCGCTCAGCGCTCGGTCAGCTTCAGCTCGATCCGGCGGTTGCGGGCCAATGCCTCGGGCGTACCGCTGGTATCGAGCGGCTGGAATTCGCCGAAGCCGGCGGCGGCCAGGCGCTCCGCCGGGATGCCTTGGGCGATCAGGAATTTCACTACGGCGACGGCGCGCGCGGTCGACAGTTCCCAGTTCGAGGCGTAGAGCGGCGAATTGAGGATCGGCGTCACGTCGGTATGGCCGTCGACGCGGAGGATCCACGGCAGGTCGGCCGGGATCTGACCGGCGATTTCCTTCAAGGTGGCGGCGAAACGGGCCAGCGTATCCTGCCCGCCCGGACCGAGTTCGGCCGAGCCCGAGGCGAAAAGCACTTCGGATTGGAAGACGAAACGGTCGCCCACGATGCGGACGTCCTGCCGGTCGCCCAGCACTTCGCGGAGGCGCCCGAAGAATTCCGAGCGGTAGCGCGCCAATTCCTCGACCTTGCTGGCGAGGGCGAGGTTGAGCCTTTGCCCGAGATCGGCGATCACGGCCTGGGATTCCCGGTCCTTGGTGTCGGACTGGTCGAGCATGGCGGCGATCTCCTTCAACTGCTCGCGCAGCTCGGCGAGCTGGCGGTTGAGGAGATCGACCTGGGCCTGGGCATCGGCGGTGAGCGCCTTCTCGCGGTCGAGTTCGGTGGTCAGCGCGCCGACCTGACCTTGCAGGCCTTCGGCATTCTGGCCCTGTTCGGCAAGCTGGGCACGGAGCGCGTCGCGCTCGCCGTTCGCCTTCTCGACCCCGGCCGACAGGCTGGAGACCGAGAGGCGGAGTTCCGCATTGGCCTGGCGTTCGAGCGCTAGGAGATCGGTCAGGTCGGCGATCTGGCGATTGAGCCGGGCCAGCGCCTCGTCCCGGCCGGACAGCGCCTGGCCCAGGAAGAACTGCGCCAGCATGAAGACCGAGAGCAGGAAGGAAATCGCCAAGAGCAGCGTGGTCAGCGCATCGACGAAACCAGGCCAGATATTGACCGGCCCCTGGTCGCGGAAACGCCGGCTGCGGGCTGCCATGTCAGCGTTCCTCGGCCGCCATGGCGGCGATCGTCCGGGTCAGGATCTTGACCTGGGCCGCCACTTCGTCGAGGCCGGTGCGCTGGCCTTCCGTGAGCCGGGTGATGCCAGTGTCGATGCTGCGTAAGTGGGCCTTGGCGGCATCGTCGAGCGCCGGGGTCGCCTGGGCCTGGGCCAGGCGTTGCAGGGCGGGCTTCAGCTCCATCTGGGCTTCGGCGATGCGCACCATCAACTCCTGCTCGGCCCGCATCTGGGAGGCCAGCGTGGCCAGGCGCTCGGTCAGGGAGGCCAGGGCTTCGTTGGCGGTGGCGCGGTTCTCTTCCGCATGGGCCATGGTGCGCTGGAGGCGGTCCAGGCTCTCGGCCGTCGATTCGAGCAGGGCGGAGACATAGGCCGGCACGCCGGCGCCGCCATCCCCCTCGCCCACCGGGCCGGAGGAGCCGAGGCGGGTATTGGCGGTCAGGTAATCCTCGACCTCGCCCAGGAAACGGCCCTGGGCCTGGCCGGCCTGAAGCTCCAAGAAGCCGAGCACGAGCGAGCCCGAAAGGCCGAACAGCGAAGATGAGAAGGACGTCCCCATGCCCGAGAGCGGCGCCTCGAGACCGCGCTTCAACTCGCCGAACATGGCCGTGAAATCGCCGCCGCCGGTGATGTTCAGGTTGCGGATGGCATCGCCGATCGCCGAGACGGTCGAAAGCAGGCCCCAGAAGGTGCCGAGCAGGCCGAGGAAGATCAGCAGGGAGACGAGGTAGCGGCCGATCTCGCGCTTCTCGTCGAGCCGGGCGGCCAAGCCGTCGACCAGGGCGCGGGTCGCGGTCGGGCCGAGCTGCCAGCGGCTGCCGCGCTTCTCGCCCATGGTGGCCGCGATCGGGCCGAGCAGGTCGGGCATGGGGGCCGAATTCAGCGCCGGATCCTGGCGCGTCAGGCGCTCGAACCAGCGCGCCTCGGGCCGGAGCGCCAGCACTTCGCGCAGCATATAGACGATGCCGAGCAGCAAGACCGCCAGGATCACCGAGTTGAGCGGCACATTGGTCGCGAAGAAGCGGCTGGCCGGACCGAGCAGGACCACCGCGACCGCGACGATCGCCAGCAGGAACAGGGTCATGCGCAACAGGTAGCGATCGGGATTCATGGTCCTCGTCCCCCGGCCCGCGGCACAAACGATACCCGCGGCCGTTTCGGCTCAAGACTTTCCGATGCCGGGCGCCTGTGCGGCCCCGGCATCAGGGCATCAGGGCGATGTCCACCCCGTCGGCCACCGGCGCGTCCGGCGCCATGCCGACCGCCCGCAGGTCGATCCGGTTGGCGGCCACGCCATGCTCGATCAGATAGGTGCGCACCGCCAGCACGCGCTGACGGGCCAAGCGGCGGGCGCCGGTCGCCGTATCGTTGGCGCCGCTGGCAAAGCCACGCAGCAGGATGCGCCCTTCCGGGGTCTGCAACTGCTGGCCCGCCGTGTCGAGCGCCGCCTTGGCGGCCTCGTCCGGGACGTCGCTGGTGGTGGCGAAGGCGACC
>JAYSCC010000244.1:0-5273 GCA_041915065.1 Zavarzinia sp. | reverse complement strand
ATAGCCGCGGCGATTGAGGAACAGCAGGCACTGTTCACCCCGCACGATGGTCTCCGCCATGGCGCGGGTCAGCACGGGGGAGAGGAAGCGGCCGCGCTCCGGCGGCGCCTCGCGGAGGTCGATACACTCGATCCGTGGCATCAGGGCGCCGCCGTGGCGCTCGACCAGGCGGAGGTGGCCGTAACGCCCGGCCTCGACATTGGCGAGCGTCTCCAGGCTCGGCGTGGCCGAGGCCAGCACGATCGGGCAGGGCTCCATCGTGGCACGTACCACCGCCATGTCGCGGCCGTGATAGGCGACACCGTCGTCCTGCTTGAAGCCCTGGTCGTGCTCCTCGTCGACCACGATCAGGCGGAGCGCCGCAAAGGGCAGGAACAGGGCCGAGCGCGCGCCGACCACTAGGCGCTGCTCGCCCGCGGCGACCGCCCGCCAGACCCGTTTCCGCGCCCCCGGGCCGAGGTCGGAATGCCAGACCGCGGGGGCGACGCCGAAACGCCCGGCGAAACGCTCGATCAGTCCCGCGGTCAGGGCGATCTCGGGGAGCAGCACCAGGGCCTGGCCGCCGCCGCGTAAGGCCGCCGCGATCGCCTCCATATAGACCTCGGTCTTGCCCGAGCCGGTGACGCCGTCGAGCAGGAAGGCCTGGTAGCGCGCGGCCTGGACCGCGTCGACCAGGGCGCCCGCCGCCGCCGCCTGATCGGCCGAGAGGGCGGGCACGGCGAAATCGGGATCGGGCGCGGCGACACGGCCGGCTTCCAGTTCGACCGGCTTCAGCACACCCGAGTCGACCAGGCCGCGCAGCACGCCCGAACTGGCTTCCGCCGCACGCAGGATCTCGGCCGCCGCGGCCGGCCCTTCGGCCGCCAGGAAGTCGAGCACGCGGCGGCGGGCTGGCGTCATCCGCCCAGCCTCCTGCCCGGTCGGGGCATAGCCGACGGCGGGGGCCGGGGCTTCCGCATTGGCGGCATTGGTGAAGAGCTTCAGCACCAGGCCGGGGGGCGCCATGGTGTAATGGGCCATCCAGTCGAGGAAGCGGCGCGCCGCCGCGCGCATCGGCGCGACCTCCAGGACCGAGGCGACCGGACGCAGCCGGGCCGCCGGCAGAACCCCCTCCCCCGCCCCGTCCCAGACCACGCCGGTGACCCGCCGGGGCCCCAGCGGCACGTCGACGAAACTGCCTGGCGCCGGCACCCCGCCACCGGCCGGCGGCGCGTAATCCAGCGGGCCGGCGAAGGGGGCGGGGACGAGAACGGGAATGCGCGCGGGCGGGCTCATGGTCTATGATGACGGTCACGGGGCTGGGGCGTCGACGGTCTGTCGATTCGCCCGCTGTGCACCTTTTGCATCATCGCAACATCCAGCGGAAACCGACTTCATGAAATTCTTCATCGACACCGCCGAACTGCGCGACATCAAGGATCTGGCAGCCACCGGCATGGTCGACGGCGTGACCACCAACCCCAGCCTCATCGCCAAGTCCGGGCGCAACTTCCTCGACGTGATCGCCGAAATCTGCGAGGTCGTGGCCGGCCCCGTCTCGGCGGAAGTGACCGCGACCGATTTCGAAACCATGCTGGTCGAAGGCCGCAAGCTGGCCAAGATCGCCGACAATGTCGCGGTCAAGGTGCCGCTGACCTGGCCCGGGCTCAAGGCCTGCAAGGCGCTGTCGGACGACGGCATCATGGTCAATGTCACCCTCTGCTTCTCGCCGGCCCAGGCCCTGCTGGCGGCCAAGGCGGGCGCCACCTTCATCTCGCCCTTCGTCGGCCGGCTCGACGACATCGCGACCGACGGCATGGAGCTGATTTCCGAGATCCGCCAGATCTACGACAATTACGACGCCCTGAAGACCGAGATCCTGGTCGCTTCCGTGCGCCACCCGCGCCACGTCATCGACGCCGCCAAGATGGGCGCCGATGTCGCCACCCTGCCGCCTTCGGTGCTGCGAGCGCTGGCCAACCATCCGCTGACCGACCGCGGCCTCGAAGCCTTCCTGGCCGACTGGGCCAAGACCGGCCAGAGCGTGCTGTAACCGCCATGGCCCCCGAACTGCCGGACGCCAAGGCGGAACTTCCGGCGCCGGAGAAACCGGCGCCGAAGCATCGCACCACGGCGACCGAGGTGTGCGACTATCTGGACGCCCATCCGGCCTTCCTGGCCAAGCATGTCGACGTGCTGACCCGCCAGACCCTGCCGGGGCAGAGCGGCACCGACGGCGAGCGGGTGATCGATTTCCAGCACATGCAGGTCCAGCGCCTGCGCAGCGAGAACGAGCGCCTGCGCCAGTTCCAGACCGAAGTGCTGACCGCCGCCCGGGCCAATGTCTCGGCCCAGGCCCTGGTCCACGAGGCGGTGCTGATGCTGATGGAGGCGGAGAGCCTCGAACATCTCGTCCATGTCATCACCCAGGACCTGGCGCCGGCCCTCGGCATCGACGTCGTCACCCTCTGCGTCGAGGGCAGCGAAGGCGACGGCCGGCCCAGCGTGCAGAACCTCCACGTCCTGCCGGAAGGCACGATCGACGCCCTGCTCGGCCCCGGCAAGACCGTCCGCCTGGCGGGCGAGCGGCCGGACGATGGCACCGTCTTCGGCCCCGCCGCCGGCCTGATCGAGAGCCATGCGCTGGCCCGCCTCGACCTCGGCGAGGCAGCCCCCCTCGGACTGCTCGCGCTCGGCAGCCGAGAGGCGACCAAATACGAGGCCGGCCAGGGCTCCGAACTGCTCGGTTTCCTCGGCCTTTCGGTCGAGCGGCTGCTGCAGCTCTGGCTGCGCCGGAACCAATAGGATGGAGGGCGCCGCCCTGCCCGCGGCGCCCGACGTCCAGGAGGCTTTCGCCGCCTGGATGCGCCACTTGGGGACCGAGCGGCGGGCCTCCGCCCATACGGTCGACAGTTACGGCCGCGACCTTCGCCAATTCCTGAACTTCCTGGCCGAGCATCTGGGTGCCCTGCCCGATCTCGCCGCCCTGGCCGCCCTCGGCCCGCGCGATTTCCGCGCCTTCCAGGCCCGGCGCCGGGGCGAGGGTATCGCCGCCGCCACCAGTGCCCGGGGCCTCTCGGGCCTGCGCAGTTTCTTCCGCTTTCTCGACCGGCGCGGCCTCGGCCATAATGCCGCCGCCCTGGCGACCAAGGCGCCCAAGCTGCCGCACGGCGTGCCCCGCCCGCTCTCCCGCGATGCCGCCCTGGCCGCGGTCGAGGATGCCGGGGCGCTGGCGGCCGAGCCCTGGATCGCGGCGCGGGACGAGGCGGTGCTCGCCCTGCTCTACGGCTGTGGCCTCCGCATTTCGGAAGCGCTCTCGCTCCACCGCGGCGCCGCCCCGCTCGGCCAGACGCTGCGCATCACCGGCAAGGGCAACAAGGAACGTCTCGTGCCCGTGCTGCCGGCGGTCGCCGATGCGGTCGAGGCCTATCTCCACCAATGCCCCTATCGCCTGGGCAAGGACGATCCGCTCTTCGTCGGCGCCAAGGGCGGGCCGCTCTCGCCCCGCATCGTGCAGCGGGCCATGGAAGCCTTGCGCGGCGCCCTGAACCTGCCGGCGGACGCCACTCCCCATGCGCTCCGCCATTCCTTCGCCACCCACCTGCTCGGCGCCGGCGGCGACCTCCGCACCATCCAGGAACTGCTCGGCCACGCCAGCCTGTCGACCACCCAGCGCTATACCGAAGTCGACACCGCCCGCCTGCTCGCGGCCTATGCCGACGCCCACCCGCGGGCACGCGGCGGGGACTAGCGGCGCCACAACCTCGTCACGACGGCATAGAGCAACGCTGCCCCCGCCCCCAGCGGCACCGTGATCATGCCGGTCAGCAGCAGAGCGAAGAAGGCGAAGCCCAGCGTACCGGCCCAGAGCTGCTCGAAGGGGATCGCCTCGATCAGGAAGAGCGCCGCCATCGCCGCCGCCAGGAGATAGGCGCCCACGGTAGCGACGCCGCCGGTCAGGGCGGCCAAGCCGTAATGCACCTCGCCGTCACGGGCGATCAGGGCGAACCAGAGCGGCCCGGCCGCCAGGGCGGCGGCGAGGGCCAGCCAGGGTGCTATCTCGGCATCGCTGCGGATCGCGAAAGCGGCTGCGGTGGCGCCGGCGGCGATCGAAAAACCCAGGGCTTCCAGGAGATGGGCGAGCTTGGTCATGGCCGGATCATCGCGCGCCACGGCCAGCGGCCCTATGACCCGCTTCACCAGGTCAGTCAACGCCCCTTCAGGCGGTCGCGCAGCAGGAGGCCGAGCAGCAGGGCGTAGAAGGCGCCGGTCAGCACCGCGACGGGGAGCGAGACCGGTGCGGTCTCGACCAAGCCGACGGCGGAAAGGGCGAGGAAGCCTTCGGCGCTCAGGGGCTCGGTCTGGGTCTTGTCTGCGGCCAGGCTGACGAAGGCGACGGCCAGGGGATCGGCGATCAGGGCGGCGACGGCACCGGCGGCGGCGCCCCGGAGCGGGGACGGCACGCCGGTCGGCCCGGCGACCAGGAACCAGCCGACCACGCCGCCCGCGACGCAGGCGGTCACCGTCGGCATCTCCACATCCTGGAGCGCCAGGGCGAAACCGGGAAAGACCTGAAGCGCCAGGAGACAGAGCCCGCCGCCGAACAGTCCGAAGACCGAAGCAGTCAGGACCCGGATCACGACCGCCATCATCCGCGCCCTTGCGGCCGCCACTGCGCGGAGAGCCGGCGCACGATCAAGCCGGCCGCGATCCCCACCGGCCAGGCCACGACGACGGCATAGGAGAGCCCGCTCACGAAAGTGGAAAAGACCGTGAGCAGGCCGCCGCCGGCCGCGACACTCTTGATCGCGGCATAGCCGAGCCAGCCGGTGAGCGCCGCGGCCAGGGCCGTGACGATCACCGTGCCGTTGTCGATGCTGCCGCGCCGGGGCGCGATGGCGAACCAGAGGGCGGCCGCCATCGCGAAGCCGAGGCCGGCGAAGGGCAGCGCCGCCAACGGTGCCTCGAGCAGGAAGGTGACGAGGGAGAAGAACAGGCCGAAGGCGAAGGCTTCGGCGAGGCGGAGCTTGCGCTGGAGCTTGCTGCGCGGGCCGATCACCGGGCCGCGGCCTGGCGGCTTCGGCGCAGGCGGCCGGGCCGGGCGGCGGAACGGGATGATCTCCGCTCCCCCACCGTTCGGCCCGCCGCCGTTCGGGCGACCGGCGCCCTGCCCTTCCTGGTCGGACTGCCGGTCGCTCATGATCACATCTGGCGGACGCGGCCGTCGACGCCGAGGGCGGCTTCGCGGATCGCTTCCATCTCGGTCGGATGGGCGTGGCTGGTGCGGCCCAGGT
>JAYSCC010000243.1:0-5309 GCA_041915065.1 Zavarzinia sp. | reverse complement strand
CCATGGAGCGCGATCAGCTTGTCGGTGAATTCGACAGCGAAGGGCGACAGCGTGTCGGCCTGGCCGCGGGCGGCGTCGTCCAGGCCATAGCCCGTCGGCACCGCGGCCAGCAGTTCGGCCAGGCGGCCGGCGCGATAGGGCACGTCGTAATCCTTGCCGATGAAATAAGGCGCATCCGGCCCGGTCACCGCATTATTGGCGTTCAGGACCCGGCCGCTCGCCGGGTTGCGCACCTGGGGCAAGCCTTCGAAAGGCACGAAGCCGACCCAGTCGCCGGCACCGCTGGCGCCATCGGCAGGCAGGCGGCCGTCGCCGCTCCGCCGGATCGGCACCAGCCCGGCCGAGACCATGCCGATCGTGCCCCGGTCGTCGGCATAGGTCAGATTCTGCTGGGGGCTCATGAAATTATGGGCGGCGGCCAGGAAATCGTCGGCATTGCGGGCGTCGATGAAGCCGAGCAGGGCCTGCGGCGTGTGATCGCCAGGGATCAACGCGGTATGGGCCAGCGCCAGGGCGGTGCCGGCCGGGCGCGGCAGGTCGCCCGCCGGCATGTCGGAAATCACCGGGCCGTGACGGGTCGAGCGCACCGTGATCGTCACCGGAGCGGCGAAGCGGACATTGATCACCTCCTGCCTTGTCTCGAAGGGTTCCGGCCCGTCGGGGGTGAGGTAACGGCCGGCGTCCTTCGGATCCGGCGTCTCGACGAAGAGATCGGCGGTGTCGCCCCCGGTGGTGGTCAGGCCCCAGGCGACATGGTCGTTATGACCGAGCAGGGGGAAGGGCACGCCGGGCAGGGTGGCGCCGACCACATTCATATCCGGCGCCGAGAGATGGGCGAGGTACCAGAGGCCGGGGGCCGCCAGGCCGAGATGCGGATCGTTGGCCAGGATCGGCTTGCCCGTCGCGGTATGGTCGCCCGAAACCGCCCAGGCGTTGGAGGCGCCGGGGCCGATCGGCCCGGCCGACAATTCTGCCGCGGCCAGGGTATGGCGCAGGGCTTCGTCCATGCCGGCGGCGGCGAAATCGGGCAGGCGGGCGGCGCCATCGGGCGTCGGGCCGCCGCCGACCGGCGGGGTCAGGAACTCCAGCGTCTCGCCGTCGAGCCGGCCTGCCAGGCGCGCACGCAGGGCTTCGAGCTGCCAATTGCCGGTCAGCATCAGCGCCATCATCTTGCCGACCAACAGGCTGTCGACCGGCGTCCAGGGTGCAGGATCCAGGATCAGCAGGGTGAATTCCGGCGGCAGCGGGCGGTCACGCTCGGCGATCCAACTGTTCACGCCGTCGGCATAGGCGGCCAGCGCCGCCTTGAGGTCGGGGCTGGCGGTCGCGTAATCCGCCTCGGCGGCGCGGGCGGCGCCGATCGTGCGGGCGTAGGTATCCATCGGCAGGGCGGTGGCGCCCATCACCGCGGCCAGCTCGCCCCGGCCGAGGCGGCGCCCCAATTCCATCTGGAACAGGCGTTCCTGGGCATGGAGGCGGCCCAGGGCGAAGAAGGCGTCGTGCCGATCGCGCGAAAGGATATGGGGAATTCCGTGCGAATCGCGCACAATCCGGACAGGGCCGTGCAGGCCCGCCACCGACTGGTCAGCCCGGTCGTCCGGCACCGACCGGACGAGCCAGAGGCCGATTGCGACCCCTGTAACCACCAGGGTTGCCGCCAGGGCCGCGAGCGTCCACGAGATCCATCCGAAAATCTTGCGTATCGGCCTCATCTAACCCAATTCCTCGTATTATTTTTATGTGACGCCACAAAATCCGGGGGACAGGGGCGCGCGACGGCGCGTAGAATAACCACGTTGTGTTCGAGGTGAAAAGGCTGACGACCCTGACCGCTTCCTGCCACATCTCACCCCCGATCCCCGCCGTCGCGATGGCATTTGTCGCGATCTGCGTGACGAGCGATGACGAGCCGCCCTTTGTTGGCGGCTTTTTTATTGCCCGGACGCCGGCGACGGAAGGCGGTGACTGCTTGCCTCTCTTCCCTGCTTCGAGGAGTGCCGCATGACCAAACGAGCCACCCGCACCAAGTCCCAGGCCGATGCCCACGACGGCAAGATCCGCACATTGTTTCAGGACACGGCGAGCTGGGACCCGGTGGAGGAGGACGAGCGCGAACAGCGCTATGTCCGCAAGGTCCGGCCGCAGAGCGACAATCAGCGCCTGCTGATCGACTCGATCCAGAGTCACAATCTGACCCTGGCGCTCGGCCCGGCGGGCACGGGCAAGACCTATCTCGCCATCGCCCAGGCGGTCGAGGCGCTGGAGGCGGGTAACGTCAACCGTATCGTGCTGTCGCGCCCCGCGGTCGAGGCGGGTGAGAGCCTGGGTTACCTCCCGGGTGACATGCACGAGAAGCTGGCGCCCTATCTCCAGCCGCTCTACGACGCCCTGAACGAGCGGCTCGGCGCCAAGCGGCTGAAGGCCTATCTGGCCAATGGCTCGATCGAGATCGCGCCGGTCGCCTTCATGCGCGGGCGCACCCTGAACGGTGCCTTCGTGGTGATCGACGAGGCGCAGAACTGCACCTATGCCCAGATCAAGATGCTGCTGACCCGCCTCGGCTGGCATTCGACCATGGTGCTGACCGGCGATCCCGACCAGAGCGACCTCCTGGAAGGCCTGTCCGGCCTCGCCTGCATCGCGCAGAAGCTCGAAGTGGTGCCGGGCATCGCGGTCGTCCGCCTGTCCGACCGGGACATCGTGCGTCACCCGCTGGTCGCTTCCATGCTGGGCGTTCTCTGAGCCTTCGGTTAGTCTCCCCTCGCATAACGAGGGGAGACGCCGAATGGCGCGCGAACGCGAATTTCTGGAAGACTTCGAAGTGGGCGAGACCATCGTCTCGCCCGGCCGCACGATGACCGAGGCGGACATCGTGAATTTCGCCGGCCTCACCGGCGACTGGCACCCGATTCACACCGATGTGACCTTTGCCGCCAACACACCCTTCGGCGAGCGCATCGCCCACGGCATGCTGGTGCTCTCGATCGGCTCGGCGCTCAGCCTCCGCCTCGGCCAATATGCGGTGCTGCCGAAGACCTTCCTCGCCTTCTACGGCATGGAGGGCGTGCGCTTCACGGCGCCGGTGAAGATCGGCGACACGATCCGCAACGAGGTCGAAATCATCGCCTTGGAGCCCAAGGACGAGTACCGCGGCATCGTCACCTCGAAGGCGCGGATCAAGAACCAGCGCGACGAGGATTGCTGCGTCTATACGACCAAGATCCTGTGCTGCCGCCGGCCGGCGTGACGGCGTAGCGCATTCGACGGGACAACAGCCCTTAGTCGTCATCGCCGGGCTTGACCCGGCGATTCACGTCTCTCGGCCCGGGGCGCGGTATTCTCGTGGATGGCCGTGTCGAGCACGGCCATGACGAGAGGAGGGGCAGTCGGTGCGCTGGCGCAACGCCCGCCCGTGTCCAGGTCCGCTGCTCAGGCGGCGTCGTTGCAGGCGACGCCCTTTTCGGCCAGCAGGGCCTGAAGCTCGCCGGTCTGATACATCTCGCGGACGATGTCGCAGCCGCCGATAAATTCGCCCTTCACGTAGAGCTGCGGGATGGTCGGCCAGTCGGAGAAGCGCTTGATGCCTTCGCGGAGCGAGGTGTCGGAGAGCACGTCGAAACCCTTGAACTTCACGCCGAGACGGCCGAGTACCTGCACCACGGCGGAGGAAAAGCCGCACTGCGGGAAGATCGGCGTGCCCTTCATGTAGAGGACGACGGTGTTTTCGTCGATGTCGCGACGGATGCGATCGAAGACTTCTTCACTCATGGGCGTACTCCGGGGCTCCGCCAGGGCGGAGAAAATGGGGCGATAGCAAAACCTAGTGCGGGCCGCAGCCTCACGCAAGGGATGCCCGTTGACGCAGGGGATACGGTGCCTTTCGCGCCTTGCATGAGTGTCTCGGCGCGCCGCCTCCCGCATGATCGGCGGCGGGGGCGGATGTGACCCGCGCAGGGGGCGCCGGCAGGTCCGCACCGAAGGGGAGTGTCTGATGTTCGACGTGAATACTTGGCTGCGCTTCGATGAATTTCTCACCCCGAAGGTGGTGAAATTCTTCTATTTCCTGGGCCTCGTCGGCGTGGTGCTGGGCTTCCTCGGCAATCTTCTGGCCGGACTCGGCGTTTTCGGCACAGGGTTCAGCCTGCTCGGCATCCTGCTGTCCTTCGTCATCCTGGTCGTCGGCATTCTCGGTGTTCGCATCGGCTCGGAGATGATCCTGCTCGCCTTCGAGACCTTCCGCCGCCTGGGTGAGATCCGCGACCGCCTGCCGCCCGCTCGCTGAACAGGGACGCGCTGAACAGGGGCGGGTTGAGCAACGGCCCGGTCCGGCGATGCCGGACCGGGCGCCGCCTCAGACGACGCGGATATTCTTGAACTGCCAGGGATCCTGACGGTCCAGGTCTTCCGCGAAGAGTTCCTCGCGCTGGTAAAGCGGCGTCCAATCGGTGAAGACGCCGACGCGCGGGCCCCAATAGGGCGCCACGATTTCGAGGCAGCGCTTGAAATCCATCTCCTCGGGTTCGACCAGGCCGGCGCGCGGGTTTTCCAGCGCCCAGATCATCCCGGCCAGCACGGAAGAAGTCACCTGCAGCGAGGTCGCGTTGTTGTAGGGCGCCAGCTTGCGCGCCGTTTCGACCTCGAGGTGGGAGCCCAGCCAATAGGCCCCCTTGGCGTGGCCAGCCAGCAGCACGCCCAATTCGTCGATGCCGGAGACGATCTCGTCCATCATCAGGCGCTTGGTGGCTTGCATATGCCAGTTCTAGCCCGCGAGTTCGTGGACCGAGAGCACGGCATCGTCGCAGGGGTGGTAGGCATAGTGGCAGGTCGGCCGGTAGACCACGGCGCCGTCCTGTTCGACGGTCAGATAGTCGGCGAGCGAGATCGCCTCGGAATGGGTGATCAGGAAGGCGTGGAAGGGCCCTTCGTTGGGCGTCCAGGTGCGCACCTTGACCGAGGCGCCGGGCCGTTTCAGATAGATCGCGGCACCGGGCCCGAAGGCATGGCGGGCACCGTCGGCCGGGAAGTGGCGCTCATGGGCACCCCAGCCGAGTTCGGCCGGCTGGCAGCCTTCGCCAACGAAACCATCGACCGACCAAGTATTGACGAATTCGCCGATCGCCTTCGGCCGGTCGGCCTTCTGGGTGTCGCGCTCGGCGACATGGATCACCTTGATCCCCAAGCGATGGGCGAGCGCCGCCCAGCCGGCCCGATCCGTCGGCGGCTCGACCGTCTCGCCGCAGGCGGCGGCGATATCCAGCATGCCCTGTTTTACCAGGTGGCTGACATGGCCCGGATTGGCGCCATGGGTC
>JAYSCC010000242.1:0-5322 GCA_041915065.1 Zavarzinia sp. | reverse complement strand
CATCGGCATCGATTTCGTGATCGGCATCCTGCCGCTGATCGGCGACTATGCCGACGTGCTCTACCGCGTGAACACGCGAAATGTGGCGATGATCCGCCGCGATCTCGCCCGCAGCCACCCGGAACTGGGCGAAGATTGATCTTGGCGGGGCGGTCGCCACGCCTATAGTGGCCGCCGTCCCGGCGGGCCCCGTGCCCGCGCCAGTCGCGAGAAGAAACGTGAGCGAACCGATTCAGCCGGCCCCGGCCCCTGCCCTGCCCCTCTTCTACAGCAAGCCCGAGATCCTGACGGTCTCCGCCCATGCGACATTGCGGGTCAAGCCGGCCGAGCACCTGAAATTCGCCGCCAAGGCCAATTCGATCCCGATCGTGGCCGAGGAATTCCTCGATTGCGCGGGCGCCTATCCGATCGTCTTCACCCAGGGGCCGCAGCCCTCGGCCGTCGCCGTGGTCGGCCTCCGCGACAATGAGAACCTGTTCCTCGACCTCAAGGGCCGCTGGATCCCCGGTTTCCCGATCCCGGCCTATGTGCGGCGCTATCCCTTCATCTTCCTCGAAGTGCCGAACGAAGACCGCCTGACCCTTTGCATCGACCGTGCCGCCCCCAATGTGGTCGACGGCGGCAGCGAGGGGCAGCCGCTGTTCGAAAAGGGCGAGGCGAGCAGCTTCGCCAAGGCGACGCTGGCCTTCTGCGAAGCCTTCCAGAAGCAGCTCCTGGCCACCCGCTCCTTCGGCGAGGAACTGGCGGCGCGCGACCTCCTGCTGCCGCGCAACGTCGACCTGGCCGACCGTAAGGGCCGCCGCTACACCATGGGCGGCTTCCAGGTCGTGAACGAAGAGAAGTTCCGCGCCCTGCCGGACGATGTCGTGCTGGATTGGCACAAGCGCGGCCTGATGACCGCGATCCTGGCCCATTTCATCTCGCTGCGCCGCTGGCCCCTGCTGATCGAGCGGTTGCAGACCCGGGTCGGCTGATCCTTGCCCCTCATGGCGATGTGATATTATAACATCGCCATGAGCGAGATTTCCGATACCGCGGCCGGGCTTCCGGTCACCTTGCTGACCGGCTTCCTGGGCAGCGGCAAGACCACCGTACTGAACGGCTTGCTGCGCCATCCCGGCATGGCGCGCACCGCCGTGATCATCAACGAATTCGGCGAGATCGGCCTCGACCACCAGCTCGTCGAATCGGCCAAGGACGAGATGGTTCTGCTCAAGTCGGGCTGTCTCTGCTGTACCGTGAAGGGCGACCTGATCGACGCGCTGCGCCGGCTGTTCCTGCAACGGGTGCGTGGCGAAGTGCCGGAATTCGATCGCGTGGTGATCGAAACCACGGGTCTGGCCGATCCCGCCCCGATCATCCATACGCTGATGGCCGATCCCCTGGTCGCCGCGCGCTATCGCCTGGACGGGGTGATCGCCACCGTCGATGCCGTGAACGGCGCCGCCACGCTGGACGAGCACGAGGAAGCGGTGAAACAGGCCGCCGTCGCCGACCGCCTGCTGCTGACCAAGACCGATCTCACTGACAAGGCGACGGTGGATGCCCTGAAGGCCCGGCTCGCCGCGCTCAATCCGGCGGCGCCGGTGATCGTGGTCGAACAGGGGGCGCTGGACCCGGCGCTGGTGCTCGACGTCGGCCTCTATGATCCCGCGACCAAATCGGTCGACGTTGCTCGCTGGCTGAAGGCCGAAGCCTATGCCGCTCACGAGCACGATCACGGCCACCACCATGATCATGATCATGATCACCACCACCACGACCCGAACCGCCACGATGCCCGGATCGCGGCCTTCTGCTTCACGATCGACAAGCCGATCGATCCCTTCGCCTTCGAATCCTGGCTCAATGTGCTGACCAGCTTCCGCGGGTCGAACCTGCTGCGCATCAAGGGCATCGTGAACCTGGCGGGGCACGAGCGGCCGGTCGCCATTCACGGCGTGCAGCACCTGTTCCACCCGGCGGTCGAACTGCCGGCCTGGCCGAGCGACGACCGCACCAGCCGGATCGTCTTCATCACCCGCGATCTCGACCGCGCCGTGATCGAGGAGACTTTCGCCGCCTTCACCGACCAGGCGCCGGGCCACGACGGGCCGTCCTACGATCCCCGCTATGCCGGTCTGGCGCCCCCCCTCGTCAGGGGGTGACCGCGATCACAGCCTTGCATCACAAGGCGTCCTATCGTCCACTCATGTCGCCGTCGGCAAGGCCGCGGCACGCAGTAGACGGGTGGGAGATATGAAAACGGTCGGTCGGCAGTCGCCGCTGAGCTATCGCAAGGTCCTGACCATCGGGGCCGGTCTGGTGATCGCACTCGCGGTCTCGGGGGCGGCACTCCATGCCGCCCATGCCCAGGCGCCGCTGGCGCATCTGGGCACCAATGCGATCGCCGTGGTCGAGGACGTTTCGGCACCGTCGAGCGGCCTCTCCTTCATGGATTTCGTCTTCGCCGGACAGAACGTCGATCTCGGCGCCGACGGCAAGCTGACCGTCTCCTATCTCTCCGGCTGCCGGAGCGAGACGATCACCGGCGGCAAGGTCCGCTTCGACACCACCGGCGCGGTCACTGATGGCGGCACGGTGAAGGCCACCGTCGCGCCCAACTGCCAGACCGCCTCGGCCCAGATCGGCGCCGATGCGACTGAGGCGGGGGCAGTCGCCGTGCGCGGGGCCACCGGCCTCGGCGGCGACGAGGACCAGGACCGCGTCATCCGCTCGAGCGAGCCGGCCTTCCGCTGGCTGGCGGGCGGGGCCGGCGAAGTGCGCATCTACAATGTCGGCCGGGTGCCTGCCCAGCTGGTCTGGAGCGGCGAAGGCCAGGACGGTCACATCGAATATCCGGCCGCTGCACCGCGCCTCATGGCCAATGTGCCCTATCGGGTCGAGGTGCGGTCGGGCGGTGCCGTGGTCGGCGTCGCGCGCTTCTCGATCGACCCGAGCCTGAACGAGCCCGATACGCTGGCCAATCGCCTGGTGCCGGTTGCCAAGCCCTGACGGGCAGAACCGCCAGCGCCGGCTGTGGGGCCGGCGCATCGGCCTCTCGGCGGCACTGGCGCTGCTGCTGACCGGCCTCGTCGTTTCGGGGCCGCATGATTTTCTCTGCCGGCTCGGCATCGATTTCCTGATCCCGGCCCGTCATGCCCTGTTCGGGCCGCTGTTCGCGCCCGAGCAATCGGACGTCGTGCTGATCGCGATCGACGAGCAGACCTATCACACCGAACCCTTCGCCGGCACGCCCAAGGTCGCCTGGACGCCGGAACTCGCCAAGGTGCTGGATGGCGCCGTGGCGGCAGGCGCCGTCGCCGTCGGCTTCGACGTCGTCTTTCCGGTCACGCTGGACCGGCCCGACCTGCTTTCCGGCCGCGACAAGCCTTTCCTGATCAGCCTTCGCCGCGCCGCCGACCAGGGCAAGGTGGTGCTCGGCGAAGCCCGCCTCTCGCGCGAGGTGCTGCGGCCCCATCCGGCGCAACAGATCGCAGTCCGGGGCGACGGCAATATCCGCCTCCTCAATCTCCGCTTCGATCCCGACGACGTGGTCAGGGCCTATGTCGCGCGCTATGCCCTGGAGGGCGGCGGCAGCGTGCCTTCCTTCGGGGCGGAACTGGCGGCGCGCGCCGGCAAGCCGGTGCCGGACCAGGACTTCCTGATCAATTTCAATACCGGGCCGGGCGACGTGCCGACCTACAGCCTGGCCGATATCGCTGCCTGCCTCCAGGCGGGCGACGCCGACTATCTGGCCCGCGCCTTCAAGGGCAAGATCGTTCTGGTCGGCGAGACATTGGACATCGAAGACCGTTTCCGCGGTGCCAAGCGCCTGGCCCTGACCGAGGGCGACGCCAGCCGCGACCCGCCGCGCTGCAAGGTGCCGGCCGATCCCGAGCGCTACCGCCCGCTGGGCAGCCGGTCGTCCATGCCCGGCGTACTGATCCATGCCGCGGCGATCAACACGATCACCCACCAGGCCTGGCTCACCCAGATGCCGATGGTGGCTGAAGTGCCCTTCGCCGTCGCCTGGTTCCTCGCCCTCGGCCTCGCCTTCTTCCTGCTGCGGCCGGCGGGAGGCGCCGGAGTCGGGCTCGGCGCCATGGCCCTGCTCTTCGCCGCCGCAGTCGCGGCCTTCCACTATGGCCTGGTGGTGCCGATCGTGCCGCTCGGCGTCGGTGCCGTCGTCGTCTTCGCCGCCCTCTACGCCTATCGCTTCGTGGTCGAGGACGGCGGGCGGCGGCGCATCCATCACGCCTTCCGCCACTATCTGGCGCCCGCCCTGGTCGACCGCCTAGCCGAGGACGCCGGCGCGCTCCGCCTCGGCGGCGAGCGGCGGCGGGTCACCGTCTTCTTCTCCGACATGGTCGGCTTCACCAGCCTGGGCGAGCGCCTGGCCAGCGATCCCGAGCGTTTCGTCGCCGTGATGAACCAATATCTGACCGTGCTGACCCGGGCGATCGAAGCCCGCGACGGCTATGTCGACAAATTCATCGGCGATGCCGTGATGGCGATCTGGGGCGCCCCCCTCGCCCATGCCGAGGCCGAGCGCCTGGCGACCGAAGCAGCACTCGATGCCCAGAAGGCGCTCGACGCTTTCAATGCGGAGGTCGTGGTGCCGGAATTCGGCCTGAAGCCGCTGGGCACCCGGATCGGCATCGCCTCGGGCGAAGCGGTCGTGGGCAAGATGGGTTCGGAAACAAGGCTCAACTACACGGTGACCGGCGACGTGGTGAACCTAGCCTCCCGGCTGGAGAGCGCCAACAACCACTATGGCACGCGGGTAATCCTGTCCGGCCCGACCGCCGAAGCGCTCGGCCCCGACTTCGTGCTCCGCCCGCTCGACCGCCTGGTGGTCAAGGGCAAGTCCCTGCCGGTGCCGATCTTCGAGCTGATCGGCCACCGGGGCGACGTCCCGGCCGAGCGGCTCGCCGCGCTGCAAGCCTACGAGGCTGCCCTGGAACGCTATCTGGCGCGGGACTTCGCGGCGGCAGAAGCCGCCTTCGCCGCCCTTTCGAATGACGACCCGGTGGCCGCGCTCTATCTCTCGCGGGCCATGGTCTATCGCTTGGAACCGCCGCCGGAAGACTGGGACGGCCGCCACATCCTCGAATCGAAGTGATCAGCGCCCCGGGAACAGGATCGGCCGGTAGCTGGCGCGGAGCACATCGTTGAAGGCGCGGGCCTTGTTCAGCGCGCTCATCACCGCGTCGGGGCTCGCCTTCTCGTCGGTCAGGCCCTGCTCGTAGAGATCCTTGGCGCAGGCGAGCCAGCCGTCGATGATCGCCCGGCGGTCGGCATCCGAGGCCAGATGGGCCGGCACCTGGCCCCCGGTGAAGC
>JAYSCC010000241.1:0-5329 GCA_041915065.1 Zavarzinia sp. | reverse complement strand
TTCGATCCGCGTGTCGTGGGAGACTGGGCTGGCGCTCCGCACTTCGCCGGCGAGGACGACGAAATTGGTCGTCGCCAGGGTCTCGACCGCGACCCGGGCCTGCGGGTCGACGGCGAGGAAAGTATCGACGATGGTATCGGAGATGCGATCGCAGACCTTGTCGGGATGGCCTTCCGAGACCGATTCCGACGTGAACAGGTAGTTAGAGCGCGCCACAATCAACCCCTGAAAATTGGGAAAACGGCCGATATGCCGTCCAAGAAGGTCGATTTATTGGCAGGTGCGCGCGCCCCGGTCAAGCACCGCCGGGCTCAGTCGGTGGTACCGCGCGCCGTTTCGGCCAGGGTGCGGATCAGGTCGATCACTTTGCGGCGCAGCTTGGGGTCTTCGATTTCGTAATAGGCCTTCAGGAGATCGATCGATTCCTTGCGGCTCAACTGCTCGTGTTCGAAGGCGGGGGCCGACGGTTCCGCCAGGCCAGTGGCCGGCACCTCGCCATCACCGGTATAGCCGTCGAAGAAGTAGGAGATCGGCACGTCCAGCACTTCGGCGATGCGATGCAGCTTCGATGCCGAGACGCGGTTGGCGCCGCGTTCGTATTTCTGAACTTGTTGAAAGGTCAGGCCCAGTGCCTCACCCAGGCGTTCTTGACTCATGCCCATCAGGGTACGGCGCAACTTCACCCTGGCGCCGACATAAACGTCCACAGGATTAGGCATCGTCACTCCCGGTCCCCCCGCGTCACCTACTGATTTAGATGCGCATATTCTTGTATGCCGGTTGTGACGGGTGGCGGTCAAGCGGTGCCGCGGCGGAAGGCGAGGCCCGCGGCGATCAGGATTGCCGATAGGAGAAGCGGGAGCCACAGGCCGAAGCGGGCATAGGGCGTCGGCGGCAAGGCGGCGGGAAGTTCGCCGTCGATGATCCCCGCGACACCGAGGCCGAGGGACTGCTCAACCCGGCCGAAAGGATCGACCAGGGCTGAAATCCCGGTGTTGGCGGCGCGCGCCAGGGGCAGGCCCTGTTCGATGGCGCGGAGCTGCGCCTGGGCCAGGTGCTGGGGTGGGCCGTTGGAGGTGCCGAACCAGGCATCGTTGGTGACATTGACCAGGAATCCCGGCCGTTCGCCGGCGACCGCGGCCGCTTCCGGGAAGATCGCTTCATAGCAGATCATGGGCAGGACGCGGGGCAGGCCGTCGCCGATGGCCAGCACGCGGGGCCCGGGGCCGGGACTGAAATCGACCGGGCCGGCGGCCAGCTTGTCGAGGCCGACAAGGCCGAGCAGGCCGCGCAGCGGGAGATATTCGCCGAAGGGCACCAGGTGATGCTTGTCGTAGACGTCGGCGACCGTGCCATCGTGTCGCAGGGCGTAGAGGGCATTCCAGGCCAGGAATTCCTCCGCCGTCCGGACCACACGCACGGCCCCGATCAGGGCGATGCCGTCTTCCGCCACGGTCGAACCGAGAATGCCTGGCAATTGGGGCGAGGTGTCGAGCAGATAGGGCAGGGCTGATTCCGGCCAGACCACGATGCGCGGCCGCTTGCCGTCCGCGGTCGGCTGCATGGAGAGGTCCATGTGGCGGCGGAAATTATCCGCCCGCTCGCCGTCGGCATGTTTTAGCTTCTGGTCGATCGCGGCCTGTACCAGGCGGATGGTCACCGCCGGCTCGATCCGTGCCGCCGGCCCGTCGGGCAGCCGTCCGTAGCCATAGAAGGCGACGGCGAAGGCGGCGCCGATGCCGAGCAGCAGCACCGCCAGCCGGGCCGTCATGAGATCCCGCGGCCGGCCGAGGAAGAGGGCCGGCAGCCCGCCCAGAAGCACGGTGAGGCCGGAAAGACCATAGGCGCCCAGCAGTGCCGCACCCTGGGCCATGGCGGGCTCGTCGATCCAGGCGACCGCCATGGGATTCCACGGGAAACCGGTCAGGACGTAGCCCCGGGCGATTTCGAGCAGGGTCCAGCAGCCGGCCAGGGCGAGCAGCAGGCCGGGCCCGCGGCGCAGCAGGAGGCGGGCCAGGCCGGCGGCCACGGCCGGGAACAGAGCGAAGACGGTGGGCAGGCCGAAGACGGCGAAGGGCAGCATCCAGCCGAACTGGGCGATGTCGACCAGCAGGGCTTCGCCGATCCAATAGCAGCCGGCGACGAAATAGCCGTAAGCCCACCACCAGCCGGCGGTCGCGGCACGCCAGGGCGAGCCCGCCCCTTCGACCAGCAGGACCAGCACCGGCAGGCCGACGAATAGCGCCGGCCAAAAGCCATAGGGCGGCAGCGCCAACACGGTGACGGCCCCGGCGGCGGCGGCCAGCAGGGCGCGCCGCCAGCCGGCGAGGCCGGCAATCTTCGCGACGGAAAGGGCCATGACGGGGGTCCGTTAATCCTCGACGGCGTCGGGGGCGATACTGCGATAGACGCGCAGGCGCCGGATCAGGCGCGGATCGGCATCCACCACTTCGAATTCGAGGCCGGGACTGAGGCCGATGCGCTCGCCCGCCTCGGGCACGCGGCCGGCCAGCGAGACCACGAGGCCGCCCACGGTGTCGACTTCCTCCTCGAGGTCGTTGGGCACGAAGTCGAGGCCCAGCGCCGCCTCGACCTCTTCGAGGGGGGCCCGGCCGTCGGCATCCAGCACGCCGTCCGGACCGATCGAGAACATCGGTTCTTCGTGGATGTCGTGCTCGTCCTCGATGTCGCCGACGATCTCTTCGACCAGGTCCTCCATGGTCACCAAGCCGTCGGTGCCGCCATATTCGTCGACCACGATGGCGAGATGGGAGCGTTCCGCCTGAATCCGCTCCAGAACCTCGCGGAGCGAGAGCGACGGCGGCACGAAAAGCACGGGGCGCAGGATCGCCGCGACGCTGAATTTCTCACGCGAGTTCCAGAAACGCAGGACGTCGCGGACATGGACCATGCCGATCACGTCGTCGAGCGAATCGCGGTAGACCACCAGACGGGAATGGGCGCTGTCGAGGAACAGTTCGATCAGCTTATCGAGGCCGATGGTCTCGGGCACGCTGTGGATGTCCGCACGTGGCACCATGACGTCGTCGACCGTCATCTCGCCGAATTCGAGCAGGTTGCGGATCATCTCCCGCTCGCCCTGGTCGGGGCCGTCGTCGTCGGCCGCTTCCTCGTGTTCCTCGATGATGTCTTCGAGGCTCTCGCGCAAGCTCTGCTCGGGCTTGCTGCGGGCGAGGTTCTTCAGCCAGCTCAGCCAATTGGCCGAGCCGGCATCGCGGGGAGATCGGCTGTTGCCGTTGTCGCTCATGGCAGGGCCTCCGCGCCGGGGGCATCGCCCGCCGCGTAAGGATCGGCAATGCCGAGCCCTGCCAGAATACGCACTTCGAGGGTCTCCATCTCCGCCGCCTCGGCCTCTTCCTCGTGATCATAACCGAGGAGATGCAGGACGCCATGCACGACGAGATGCTGCACATGGTCGCCCAGGCTCTTGCCCTGGTCCTGGGCTTCCTTGGCGCAGGTCTCATAGGCCAGCACGATGTCGCCCAGCGGGCGCGGCGCCTCGGGCGGCAGCAGGCCGGCGACGGCGCCTTCGAGCCCGGGGAAGGAGAGCACGTTGGTCGGCTTGTCCTTGCCGCGGTAGTCGCGGTTCAGCACACGGACGCTGGCATCGTCGGACAGGCAGAGGTCGATCTCGACCGGGCCGGCGGCGCCGGCCAGTGCCGCGCAACGGGAACGGCCCGCCGCCACCGCCGCCTTGGCGGCACGGGGCAGCGACTTCCGCAACTCAGGAAGCGCGGGCGCCCAGGCCCGGCTTTCGCTCCGCAGGCTCAGCTTCGGGCGAAGCTGCTGGGCCGGCGCCGATCGGTGTCGGCTCCGCGGGGCGGTGGACATCGGGCGCGCCTTTGGCGGCGTTGGCGTCGTCATGGCGGCGTTCCGGGGTCGGCTCCTTCTTGGGGCTGGGCAGCGGCGGATATTCGATGCGGGTGTGATAGACGCCGAGGGTGAGCACGCGGACGAAGGCGGCCTCGACCGTGGCGAGATCCTTCATGGTCAGGGCGCAGTCGTCGAGCTGGCGGTCGGCGATCTTCTCGGCGATCACCTTGGCGACGCGCTCGCGCACGTCGGCCGGTTTCGGGTCCTTCAGGGCGCGGGTCGCCGCCTCGACCGTATCGGCCAGCATGAGGATGCCGGATTCCTTGGTCCGCGGCCGGGGGCCGGGATAGCGGAATTCTTCCTCGTTCACCGTCTCGCCCGTGGTCTTGGCGCGGTCGAGGGCGCGCTGGTGGAAGACGCGCAGCAGGGTGGTGCCCTGGTGCTGGGTCACGGCGTCGAGCACCGGGCGGCCCAGGCGATGCTTCCGGGCGATGTCGATGCCGTCCTTGATATGGGCGAAGATGATGCGGGCCGAGAGTTCGGGCGGCAGACGGTCGTGGACGTTGCCGCTGTGTTGGTTCTCGGCGAAATAGCTCGGCCGTTCCATCTTGCCGAGGTCGTGATAGAGCGCCATCACCCGGGCCTGCAGCCCGTTGGCGCCGATCGCCTCGGCCGCCGTCTCGGCCAGATTGGCCATCATGACGGAATGGTAATAGGTGCCGGGCGTGCGCAGTGCCAGTTGCTTCAGCAGCGGATTGTCGGCCGAGGCGAGCTCGAGCAGGCGCATGTCCGTCGTCTCGTCGAACAGCCATTCGAGCAGCGGCAGGCCGGCCGTGGTGAAGGCCGAGATCAGCAGCGCGCCGACCGCGCCGGCAATTGCCGTGGCGATGAAATAGGAAACTTCGTCCGGCGGTACGGTAGTGTCCAGCACCACCATGATGGGGACCAGGACGAGCTGCGCCGCCGCGATCGAAAGGCCGATCTTGATGATGTCGGAGCGCCGCCGGCAGCGCCTGGCGGTCATGCCCGCGGCGAGCACGCCGACCAGGTAATGCGCCACGACCCAGATGTCGCCGTCGACCCGGTAGGCCATGAGCAGCGACAGGCCGATGCCGACCAGCAGGCTGGTCCTTGTGTCGATCACCAGGGCGACGATAACGGTCGCCAGGGCGACCGGCGGCAGGAAGGTCGCCGCATCGTCCGGCACGCCGAGACCGAGCGCCACGCCGCGGGCCGCATACCAGCAGGCCAGCGTGATCATCGAGGTGCCGAGCAGCACGGCCAAGGTGATGTAGATCTGCTTCCGGCCGAGGAAGGACGAGCCCCGGTTGGCCCGGAAGAAGGAGCCGCCGAGCAGGGTGAGGCCGAGCACCAGGGCACCGACCGCCAGCGTCTCCGAAATGAAGGAGCGCTGGGCGCCGCCCTCGTTCAGCAGGCGTAGCCGGTCCTGGGCCGCCTTGGTCACGCGGTCGCCCTCGCGGATCACCACTTCGCC
>JAYSCC010000240.1:1913-5356 GCA_041915065.1 Zavarzinia sp. | reverse complement strand
TTCGCGGTCGACCCGCATCTGGGCGATGATAGGGGCGGCGCAGGCCTTGCGCCCGCCTTCCGCCTCGGGATTGTGCACGAGGCCGGGCAGGCGCCGCGCCCGGCCGCCCCGCTCCACCACCAATGTATCGAAGGTCCATTCCGCCCCGTCGGCGGCAACGACGCGGAGCGGCGGTGAATAATAGACCAGCGGGTGGCTCGGCAGCGGTCCGGTCATCAGAAGAAGCGCATCCGCCGGAGCAGGACATAGGCGCCGAGGCCGACCCCGAACATCAGCACCATGGTCCAGGCGAAGCCGCCGTGCTCGTTGAGCCAGGGCAGGCCGCCCACGTTCATGCCGAAAATACCGGTGATCAGCGTCATCGGCATGAAGACCGCGGTCAGCACCGAGAGGATCAGCAGGTTCTTGTTGGCGTCCTCCGCCTGCTGGGCCGCCATCTCTTCATAGAGCAGCTTGGCCCGCTCCTGAACCGAGAGGAGATCGTCGACCACGATGCCGAGCTGTTCGATCGCATCGCGGAGATCGTGGGCATCCTCTTCGTCGAAGAAGGCGGGCGGGCGGGCGCAGACCTGGAACACGGCCCGGCGCTTCAAGGCCAGGTGGCGGTGCAGGCGGACGGCGAAACGGCGGATGGCCCCCAGGTCTTCCCGCGCCTCCGCATTGCCGCCCTGGAGCAGCTTGTCCTCGATCTCGTCGAGCGAGACGATGAGTTCGACCACCGCCATTTCGACCGTCTCGCCGAGCACGGTGATCATGGTCGCGACCAGGTCGGCAGTGCCGCGGAACGGCCGGCCCTCCATCACCTCGCGGCGCAGCCGGTCCATCGAGCGCGAGGGATGGCGGCGGGCCGAGACGACGAGCCGGGCCGAGCTGAAGATGCGGACACTCGAAATCTCGGTCAGGTCCGGGTCGATGTCGTATTGCATATCGGTGAAGACACCGAACAGCGTGCCCTGGTGATGTTCGAGGCGAGTGCGGACGTCGCTCGCGCCCAGTTCCTCGCGGAGTTCGTCCGGCACCATGGGGGCCTGGGCGATCCAATCGCGCGCCTGGCGGGCCGAGAGGTCGAGATGCAGCCAGACGAAGCCGCGCTCCTCCGCGATCGCCGATTCGACCGCCTTCCAGCCGGTCAGCCGGCTCGGCTTGCCGTCGGTGAAATGGAACGAGAAGACGATACCGTCCCGCCGCTCGGGCAGTTCGACGAAGGGGGTACGGGTCAGGTCTTCCATCGAGCATCACCTCGAAGCCCGGGCCGGCCGGGCCCGCTGCTTCACTACCACGAGCCCCGCGCGTCAGCGAGCACCCGCCGCATCGCAGCAGCGATTTTCCGCGAAGGCGCAGCCGCAGGATTATCGGCGCCCACCCGTTTCATCGTTGCGGCCCGATGGGCCGCTTCCGGAGTCAACGCCATGTCGCGCCTGTCGGGCAGGCTGCGCGGCCCTCTCGCCGCCCTCGCCCTGACCGCTGCCGGCCTCGCCGGCTGCGTCGTCTACGAACCCGCCCCCGGGGCTTATGCTCCTCAGGCCGGTCAGCCCGTGCCCCTGGTGCCGGAGCCGGTGCCCGCACCGTCGCCGCCGGCCTACTACTACCCCTATCCGGCCTATTACTATTGGGACTGGCCGGCTTTCTTCTTCTGGGGCTGGCCGCACGGCGGCTACCACGGCGGTCCGCACCATTGGCACTGACGCCATGGCCGCGGACGGCACGAAGAAACGGCAATTTCAGGAAAACTGGGGCGAGCGATGGGTCTCGAACCCACGACCTCCAGAGCCACAATCTGGCGCTCTAACCAACTGAGCTACGCCCGCCACAGAGGCCGTGCGTATACGCTGCGCGGGCCTGCCCGTCAAGCGGCTGTCTGAAGCCCGCTGCGCAAACGCTCCACGGCAGCGTCCAGGACCTCGTCGCGCTTGCAGAAGCAGAAGCGGATCAGGTGCCGCGGCGGGTCGTCGGCCATGTAGAAGGCGCTGACCGGCACGGCCGCGACGCCGATGGTCGCGGTGAGCCAGCGGCAATAGTCGTCGTCCGGCAGGCTCGGGCCGACGCCCCGGACGTCGGCGGTGACGAAATAACTGCCATCGACCGGCAGGGTGTGGAAGCCGACAGCGCGGAGCCCGGCGCGCAGCCTGTCGCGCTTGGCTTCGAGGCTGGCGGCGAGCCCGGTAAAATAGGAATCGTCCTTGGCCAAGCCGGCGGCGACGCCGATCTGAAGCCCGGGCGGCGTGGTGAAAGTCAGGAACTGATGGGCCTTGGCGACCGTTCCGATCAGCGCCGCCGGCCCGCTCAGATAGCCCACCTTCCAGCCGGTCAGCGAAAAAGTCTTGCCGGCCGAGCCGACCCGGATGCAGCGCTCGCGCATCCCGTCGAGGCCGGCGAGCGGCAAGTGCCGGGCGCCCGAGAAGACCAGATGCTCATAGACTTCGTCGCACAGGGCGTAGGCGTCGTGGGCGCGTAAGAGATCGGCGATCAGGCTGAGTTCCGCCAGGGTGAAAACCTTGCCGGTCGGGTTCATCGGCGTGTTCAGCACGACGAGCTTGGTGCGCGGGCCGAAGGCCGCCGCCAATTCGTCGGCCGGCAGGCGCCAGTCCGGCGGTTGCAGCCGCACCGGCACGGGCACCGCGCCCGCGGCCCGGATGATCGGCACATAGCAATCGTAGAGAGGTTCGATCACCACCGCCTCGTCCCCCGGCGAGAGCAGGGCGAAGAGCGCCGCGGTCAGCGCCTCCGTGGCACCGGAGGTCACCAGGGTCTCGGTCGCCCAATCGTAGTCGAGACCGTAGAAGCGCCTGTCATGCGCCGCCACCGCTTGGCGCAGGGCCGGCACCCCGGCCATGGGCGGATATTGGTTGGGGCCATCGATCAGGGCCCGCGCCGCCGCCTCGCGGATATCGAGCGGGCCGTCTTCGTCCGGGAAGCCCTGGCCCAGGTTGATCGCGCCATGCTCGACCGCCAGGGCCGACATCACGGTGAAGATGGTGGTGCCGAGACCGGCGAAGGCGGGATTGAGGCTCTTCATGGCGGCATCCTAATCGGGCTTCCGCTCCCGTACCAGCGGCCCCAAGGCGCCGGCGCACCGCCGACTGATCATAGATTGTGCAATTTGACTGTTTTTTAAGCACCTCCGAGCCCCGCCCGTCGCAGCGACGTCACGGCGCCCCGGATTTTCAACCGGGAATCCCTCGGCCAGGACCATTGGCATGGGCCGTGCATATCTGGTGGGGCGACCGTTCTGGCCGCACCAAACCTGCCAAAGCGACCTGGGTGCGATGAAGAAAATCGAGGCGATCATCAAGCCGTTCAAACTCGACGAAGTGAAAGAGGCGCTGAACGAGGTCGGGCTCAAGGGCATCACCGTGACCGAGGCCAAGGGCTTCGGCCGCCAGAAGGGCCATACCGAGCTTTATCGCGGTGCCGAATATGTCGTCGATTTCCTGCCCAAGGTG
>JAYSCC010000240.1:0-1903 GCA_041915065.1 Zavarzinia sp. | reverse complement strand
TGAAGCTGGAGATCGTGCTGGAAGACGATCTCGTCGACCGCGCTGTCGAAGCCATTCAGACTGCGGCGCGGACCGGTCGAATCGGCGACGGCAAGATCTTCGTGAGCCCAGTCGAGCAGGCTATCCGCATCCGCACCGGCGAGACCGGCACGGACGCCATCTGATCCGAACCACCAGCAGAATTCTTGTCCAACCACCAAACGGGACCTGAGACCATGTCAGACGCCAAGACCGTCCTTCAGATGATCAAGGACAAGGGGATCAAGTACGTCTCCCTGCGCTTCACCGACTTCAAGGGCAAGTGGCAGCATCTGTCGATCGATTCGAGCTGCGTGGACGAGGACATGTTCACCGACGGCACCATGTTCGACGGTTCGTCGATCGCCGGCTGGAAGGCGATCAACGAGTCCGACATGATCCTGATGCCGGATCCGGCCACCGCCGTCGTCGACCCCTTCGTGGCGCAGCCGACCCTGGTCGTGTTCTGCGACATTCTCGAGCCCGCCACCGGCGAAGGCTATTCGCGTGACCCGCGTTCGGTCGCCAAGCGCGCCGAAGCCTATGTCGCCTACACGGGTCTCGGCGACACCGTCTACATCGGTCCCGAAGCCGAATTCTTCGTCTTCGACGACGTCAAGTGGAAGGTCGCGATGAACAAGGTCTCGTATGAGATCGACGACATCGAAGGCCCCTACAACACCGACAAGTCCTACGAGAACGGCAACCTCGGCTATCGTCCGGCGGTCAAGGGCGGTTACTTCCCGGTGCAGCCGGTCGACACCCTGAACGACATGCGCGGCGAAATGCTGTCGATCATGGGCGACATGGGCCTGCCGATCGAGAAGCACCACCACGAAGTGGCGGCCTCGCAGCACGAACTGGGCATCAAGTTCGCGACCCTGGTGCGCGCCGCCGACTACATCCAGATCTACAAGTACGTCGTGCAGAACGTCGCCTACCAGTACGGCAAGTCGGCCACCTTCATGCCGAAGCCGGTGAAGGGCGACAACGGCTCGGGCATGCACGTGCACCAATCGATCTGGAAGGACGGCAACACCACCTTCGCCGGTGACAAATATGCCGGCCTGTCGGACACCTGCCTCTACTACATCGGCGGCATCATCAAGCACGCGAAGGCGATCAACGCCTTCACGAACCCGACCACCAACAGCTACAAGCGCCTGATCCCGGGCTTCGAAGCCCCCGTGCTGCTGGCCTATTCGGCCCGCAACCGTTCGGCTTCCTGCCGTATCCCCTACGGCACCAGCCCGAAGGCGAAGCGCGTCGAAGTGCGCTTCCCCGATCCGCTGGCGAACCCCTACCTGGCGTTCTCGGCCATGCTGATGGCGGGCATCGACGGCATCCAGAACAAGATCCATCCGGGCGAAGCCATGGACAAGGATCTGTACCATCTGCCGCCGGAAGAGCTGGCCCAGGTCCCGACCGTCTGCGGCTCGCTGCGCGAAGCCCTGACCGAGCTCGACAAGAACCGCGCCTTCCTGACCAAGGGCGGCGTCTTCACCGACGACCTGATCGACGCCTACATCGAACTGAAGTGGCAGGAAGTGTATGCCTTCGAGCACACCCCGCACCCGATCGAGTTCGACATGTACTACACCGCCTGATCCTTCGGGATCGGACAGGAAAGGGCCGGCGAAAGCCGGCCCTTTTTGCTTTCCGAGGTGCGGGAAAGACGGCGTCAGCCGGCCTTGCGCCAGGCTTCGAGGGTGGCGAGCGCCTTTTCGGGGCGTTCGATCACGATCTCGCGCCGGCCCAGGCTGACGGTGCCGGCCTCGCCGTCGAGGGAGAGCCAGTCGCCCTCGGCGAGCTTGTGGCCGGCGATGCTGCCGCCCTGCCCCGCCTCGTCGATCGCCAGTTCCTTGCAGCCGACCAGACAGACCTT
>JAYSCC010000239.1:3310-5356 GCA_041915065.1 Zavarzinia sp. | reverse complement strand
TCGCTTTTCCGGCGGTATTTCTCGTTGGGAACGCAGCCAGGGCACAGGTGTCGCCCGAGGACTTGCTGCTACAATACCAGCAGCAATTGCAGGCGGGCCAAGCTGCGGCCCCGGCACCAGCGGCAGTTTTGCCGACCGTCCCCCAGACACCAGAAGTGTCGGCCCCCGTTGCCGGGCCGCCCAGCGATATCGAAAAGGACTTTCGAGCCCGTGGTGTCGGGAGCTACGGCGATGATTTGAGCCAAGTCGGATACGGGTCGCTCGCCGGGGCCGGCGGGTTGACCTCGGCTGCTCTGGTCGGTGCCGTCCAAGGCAATTACCGGCTGGGCGTGGGCGACCAGATCGTCATGGTCTTGCGCGGGCAGCGCAACGCCACCTATCAGGCGACCATCGACCGGGACGGTCGCGCGGTTCTCCCGGATCTGGCACCGATTTCGGCGGCAGGCCGGACTTTCGCCGAATTCCGCGATGAATTGACCGCCCAAGTGAAAAGCTCATTCGTGCAGACCGAAGCCTTCATCTCGCTCGGTGCCGTCCGCCAGATCACCTTGCTGGTCACCGGACAGGTCGGTCGGCCCGGCGTTTCCGCTGTCAGCGGCCTCGCCTCGGTGCTGGATGTCCTGATCCAGGCCGGCGGTATCCGGAAGACCGGCAGCCTGCGCCGGATCCAGGTGATCCGCGGCATTGAGGTGCGGGAAATCGACCTCTACTCCGTTCTGCTCGGCGTCGGCGCACAGCCGGATCTGTCGATACAGGACGGAGATCGGGTTTTCGTGCCGCCGATCGGGCCGACCGTGGCCGTCTCAGGCAGCGTCATCCGCCCAGGCATCTACGAGTTGCTGAATGATGGAATCGACGCCAACGCCCTTATCGCCCTAGCCGGCGGTACGTTGACGCCGACCGGTTACCGGCTGTTGAAGAATTCGCCGAGCGCGAATGGACGAACGACTGTCAGCGAAATATCCGTTTCCAGACCCGGCAACTTGTCCCGGGGAGATGTTCTAGTCGTCGACACAAAGGCCAAGGGCTCGACCGGCATCATTACGATCGTCGGCAATTTTACTCACACCGGCATCCGTTCGCTCGCCGCGGTTCCAACCTTGGGGTCGATCTTGGGCGACCATGCCAATTTGGGCGGTTCGCCCTATCTTCCCTTCGTCGTTGTCTCAACCATCGACAAGGTGACAATGAACCGCCGGTACACCGCAGTGGATGCGACCCGTCCCGATGCCGGTCGGTTCCAGCTCCATGACCAGGATGTCGTGATCCTGTTGGCTGCCGGCGACGTCGCCTATCTGTCGTCGCCTGACGTGCAGGGCATTCTCGGCGGCGGCGCCCCGCTCTATGGCCGGAATGAGGGCGCTGGCGACGCTCCGCCATCGACTCCCGGTGTTGGCCCGGCAGTCGCGCGTGCCTTGACGACCTGCGCCGGGCTCCGACGCTTGGCGACGCGAGTGTCCCGTCGCGATCTCAACGGCTTCCAAACCTTGATCGGGGACAATCCCGATCTTCCTGATGTTCAGCCGTGCCCCGTTCTCTATGACGACTATCCCGAGCTGCTCCCGTTCCTGGTCGAGCACTTGGTGGTCCTTCGGGGGAACATCAGGCAGCCGGGCGTCTATCCGGTCATCCCGGGGACACGCCTCGCCGACCTGATCCGGACCGTCGGCGATGTGACCAGTGACGCCGATCCGAACGGCGTCGAATACATCAAGACAGGCCCCAACGGCGAATGGATCCATCAGCGCATCACCCTCCAGCAGGCGATGGCATCGCTGGTCATCGAGCCGCAGATGGAAGTCCGCTTTTCTAGCCGATTCACCAATCGCGACGTCGGCCCGGTCACCCTGCGCGGCGAAGTGCGGCGTCCCGGCGTTTACCCGATCTCGCGAGGCGAACGCCTGTCAGACCTGCTCGACCGGGCCGGTGGCCTGACAGATCAAGCGTTTGTGCTCGGCACCGTCTTCCAGCGTGATTCTGTCCGGCAGCAGGAACAAGAAAGCTACGCCCGTCTCGAACGGGAAGTGCAGGAGAGCATTCCCTCGA
>JAYSCC010000239.1:381-3299 GCA_041915065.1 Zavarzinia sp. | reverse complement strand
GGTTCTGGCCTACGTCAAGTCGGCCCCAGTTTCGGGCCGGCTGGTTGTCGAGGCCGACCCGGTGATGTTGAAGTCCCGGCCAGACGAAGACATGGTGCTTCAGCCGGGAGACTCGATCTATATCCCGAAACGCCCCGCCAGCGTCGCGGTCGCCGGCGAGGTACAGTTCCCTGGCGCCCGGCGCTTCGCTGCCGGTACATCGGTAAGCGAGTACCTCGATCAGGCCGGCGGGCTTACGGAAAACGCGGATTCGAGCAGAATCTTCGTCGTCCTGCCGAACGGCGAGGCCAAGCCGGTCTCGACCAGCTTCTGGAACTTCACCGACGTTCAGTTGCCGCCGGGCAGCACGATCATCGTGCCGCGCGATCTCACGGTGCTGTCGTGGTGGGGCGCCTTCAAGGATATCCTGCAGATCACCGCAAATGTGGCGATCTCGGCTGCGGCCCTGGCGACGCTCGGCAACTGACATGACCACCCGTCGACGGGTCGCATGTCGTCTACGGCCGGTCTCATTTGCCTCGGCGGCCTGCCTAGTCCTGATCGGGGCCGGGCAGGCCTGGGCGGGGGATGAGGTTAGCCGCTGGTCCTTCTCGCCCACCTTCAATGATTTCGGGACGACCGGGCTCTTGCAAATGCCCACGGCGCGGATGGCGCCGGATGGCACCTTCGCCGTCGGCTATTCCTATACCGCCCCGTATACCCGCTACTTCATTACCAGCCAATTCTTGCCTTGGCTGCAAACCACCTTTCGATACACCGACATCGCCTATGCTCCCTACGGCATCGTCGATACCCAGTCCTACAAGGACAAGTCCTTCGACGTGAAAATCAGGCTCCTCGAAGAGGACGCCCAATTCCCGGATGTCTCGCTCGGCCTCCGCGACATCGGCGGCACGTCGATCTTCTCGAGCGAATATCTGGCCGCCAGCCGGCGCTACTACGACTTCAGCTTCACCCTGGGGGTCGCCTGGGGGAGCATGGGCAGTCGCGGCAACCTGACCAACCCGTTCAGCTACCTGTCCGACAAGTTCAAGACCCGGCCGGTCTCGACGGGCACGGGCAACTTCGGCACGGGGTTCTTTCGCGGGGAAGACATCGGCGTCTTCGGCGGTGTCGAATGGGATACGCCGCTAGACGGACTGCGCCTGAAGATCGAATACGACTCGAATTCCTACCAGAAGGAATATCAGGGCAGACGCCTCGCGGTCGCTTCGGCCATCAATTACGGCCTGAGCTACGAGCCTTTCGACGGCCTCGACTTGGCGCTCGGCTACGAGCGCGGCAATACGGTGATGTTCCGCGCCGTGCTGTCGACCGACCTCAACCGCGACCTCGGTGTCCCCAAGCTCCGGGACGTAGCGCCCCTGCCCGCCGAACAGGCGGTGCTCGAGCCGCCGCCCCCGACACCGACCGCGCCGGCCACCGCCGACCTGCCGGGCGTCATCCTCTCGACGCTGGCGGCCCACGGTGTGAAGGCCGATGCGGTCTCGATCATCGACGGCAAGGCCAGGGTGATGGTGCCGGCCGCGTCCAGCCCCACGCCGGAAGACCTGTCGCAAGCCGCTCTGGCCGTGTTCCAGGCGGCGGGTGGCACTTTGACCACCATCACTTTCGTCAATTTCGACAGCACCCCTCTCGGCCAATTCGAGGCCGGCGCCACGCCCACCCCGGCGACCGCGCGGCCGGACAGCGAGGATGCGGCGTCGGAAGCAGGCGAGGAGACACCCGCCGAAAGTCCCCCTGCCGTCGATGCGCCGGACGATCTCCGCGCCCGCCTCGACAAGGCCTTCGACTATTATGGCTTCACCGGCGAGAAAGTCGCGATCCAAGGCGACCGGGTGATCGTGATCTATTCCCAGGGAAAATTCCGCAACCTGGCCAAAGCCATGGGCCGCGTCGCCCGGGCCGTGGCCCTGGCCACCGGCCCCGAAATCAGCAGCATCGAAGTGGTCGAGACGGCGCGAGGCCTGGTGATCGCCCACGCCGTATTCCCGCGCGCCGCGGTGATCCGCACCGCCCGCAAGGAGATTTCGGTCGACGAATTGTGGATGCAGGTCGAGCAGCTCCCCCGCGACTTGCCGGACGGCTTGGGCTGGGGTCTCGAGGACGTCGATCCGAAATTCTCCTTCGGCCTGTCGCCGCAGCTCCGCCAGAGCATCGGCGGCCCGAACAATTTCTACCTCTTCCAGCTCTACGCCTCGCTCAATGCCTCGGTCGACATTACACCGAATTTCACCATCGACGGCTCGCTCGGCGTGAATCTCTACAACAATTACCAGAATTTCACCTATGACGCGCCGAGCGGCCTGCCCCGCGTGCGTACCGATATCCGCCGCTACCTGACCACCAGCGACGTCTGGATCGACAATCTGAGCGCCAGCTATTTCGTCGACCTCGGCCCCGACTGGTATGGCCGGGTTTCGGCCGGCCTGTTCGAGCTGATGTATGGCGGCGTCGATGCCGAGGTCCTGTACCGGCCCTCCGGTCAGCGCTGGGCGCTCGGCCTCGATATCAATCACGTCTGGCAGCGTGATTTCGATGGCGGCCTCGGCTTCCGCGATTACGACGTCACCACGGGCCATCTGACCTGGTACCAGATGCTGCCTTGGTACGATCTGCAAACGACGCTCAGCGTCGGCCGCTATCTGGCGGGCGATGTCGGCGCCACCATCACATTGGGCCGCGAATTCGCCAACGGCGTCTATGTCGGCGCTTGGGCGACCAAGACGGACGTTTCGCCGCACCAGTTCGGCGAAGGCAGTTTCGACAAGGGCTTCCTCATCAGGATACCCTTCGACCTGTTCACGCTGAACTCGACCAAGTCCGGCGGAAGTGTCGCCTTTGCCCCGCTGACCCGGGATGGCGGCGCCAAGGTGATCACACCTTACCCGCTTTGGGGGGTTACCAAGGACGCGGAT
>JAYSCC010000239.1:0-371 GCA_041915065.1 Zavarzinia sp. | reverse complement strand
GGCGCCCCCCCCCCCCGCCCCCGGGGGGGGGGGGGCGGAGCGGCAGTCATTTTTCGCCGCGACGTCGCGACTATTCGACGATAGGACTTTCGATGGTCGACAACCGATTGGATATCACCAGTTTCGACAGCATGCGCCAGCCGGCGGACATGCCACTGGCCGATTGCGCCCGGCGGCTGGCCGTGTCGCGCTGGTCCCTCAATCTGGCCGACGTGCTGGCATTGCTCGGTGTCTTCGCTGCCGTGCGGCGCAGCATGTCCGACCTCAGCATCACCTGGTATTCGACGGATGGCGGCATCATGGTGTCGCATGTCACCAAGATCGATCCCTTCCTGGTCATCGGCCTGCTCTGCATCGTCTATTTTCGCCTG
>JAYSCC010000238.1:0-5368 GCA_041915065.1 Zavarzinia sp. | reverse complement strand
TGGCGGGCCAGCTCGTGCGCGCCTCCGGCCGCTTCATTCTGGCCGGCGCCGCCTCCAAGGAAGAGGCGCTGGACGGTGTGAACGGCCACGGCGTCTTCACGGGCACGCTGATCGACGGGCTCGAAGGCAAGGCCGACCAAGCCGCGCGCGGCAACCACGACGGCGTCGTCGACATCATCGAGATCGGCGAATTCGCCAAGCAGAAAGTGCCCGAAATCGCCCGTCAGGTCGGCAACGGCCACCGCCAGAGTCCACGCTGGTTCTTCACCGGCTCGGATATTTTCCCGCTGACCAAGCTCGCAGGTGGCGGCTGACGCGACGTCGGATTCGTGCGGCTTGATCGGGCCGCGGGCGCCTTCTAGTTTCGTCGGACAACCCGCGATCGGAGACAGGAAGCGCCCGCGATGAAGTTTACCGGTACCGAGTCCTATGTCGCGACCGAAGACCTCAAGGTCGCGGTCAATGCGGCGATCACGCTGCAGCGCCCCCTGCTGATCAAGGGCGAGCCCGGCACGGGCAAGACCGTGCTGGCCCAGGAAGTGGCGAGCGCGCTCGGCCGCAACCTGATCCAGTGGCACATCAAGTCGACCACCAAGGCCCAGCAGGGCCTCTACGAATATGACGCGGTGAGCCGGCTGCGCGACAGCCAGCTCGGCGACGAGCGGGTCCACGACATCCGCAACTACATCATCAAGGGCAAGCTGTGGGAGGCCTTCACCGCGGCCCCGGCGCCCATCCTGCTGATCGACGAGATCGACAAGGCCGACATCGAGTTCCCGAACGATCTCCTCCAGGAACTCGACCGCATGGAATTCTACGTCTACGAGACGCGGGAAACCGTGAAGGCGGCCGAGCGGCCGATCGTCATGATCACCTCGAACAACGAGAAGGAACTGCCGGACGCCTTCCTGCGCCGCTGCTTCTTCCACTACATCAAGTTCCCCGACCCGGACACCATGCGCCAAATCGTCGACGTGCATTATCCGGGCATCCAGCACGACTTGGTGCGCGAGGCGCTGACCATCTTCTACGAGATCCGCGACGTGCCGGGCCTCAAGAAGAAGCCCTCGACCTCCGAACTCCTGGACTGGCTGAAGCTCCTGATGGCGGAGAGCCTGACGCCCGAGACGCTGCGCGAGCGCGATCCGAAGAAGCTGATCCCGCCCATGCACGGCGCCCTCCTCAAGAACGAGCAGGACGTCCATCTGTTCGAGCGCCTGGCCTTCCTGGCCCGGCGCGGCGACCGCACCAACTGAGGCCGGGCACCATGGCCGCGCGGGGACATCTGCTGAAGGCCGCCGGCCTGCTGGCGGCGGTCCTGCTCGCGGCCTGTGCCCAGCCGCAGGCCGATGCCGGCAAGCCGGCCGCCGCCGTGGCGGCACCGGCGGCCGGGCCCTTCCTGGTGGCGCCGAGCGACGGCGACGTTTTCGAAGCCCGGGGCGACGGCTCGGTCCGCCACCGCCAGAGCGGCGCCGTCTGCCCGGCCGCGGTCGGCGGCCTGCGTCTGGCCCATCTGGCGATCTACCCGATGGCGGCGAGCCGGGGCGGTGACGTCTCCTGCGGTTACGGCGGCTTCCCCAAAGGAGCGATCACGCTCTATCTGGTCAAGCCGGGCGACTACCGGCCGCCGCTGAGCTTCCGCCAATATGCCGGCGAGGCGCGCGCCGAAGTGCGCCTGGCTCATCCCGAGGCGACGCCCCTGCCGCCCCCCGACCCGCGCCATGCCCCGGGGCCGGACGGGCGCGACCACACGCCGTCCATCGATGCCTGGCGCCTGCCGGTCGATGGGCAGTCCTATCTTTCCCTGCTCTATCTCGACGACGTGGCTCCGTGGATCGTCATGGTGCGCGCGACCGGCGATGCCGATATCGGCGCTGCCGCGGACGAGGCATGGCGGGCGGCCCTGGCCGGCATCGGCCGCTAGCGAGGCGAGGCCCCATGTTCATCAACTTCTTCTACGAACTGAAGAACGCCAAGCTGCCCGTCACCCTGAAGGAATATCTGACCCTTCTCGAGGCGATGAAGGCCGGCGTCGCCTCCTACCGGGTCGACGATTTCTACTATCTGTCGCGTGCGACCCTGGTCAAAGACGAGCGCAACCTCGACAAGTTCGACAAGGTCTTCGGCACCGTGTTCAAGGGGATCGAGAGCTTGGCCGAGGACGGCACGGCCCTGATCCCCGAGGAATGGCTGAAGAAACTGGCCGAGAAGACCCTGACCGAAGAAGAAAAGGCGCTGATCGAATCCCTCGGTGGTTTCGAGAAGCTGATGGAGACGCTGAAGAAGCGCCTCGAAGAACAGAAGGAACGCCACCAGGGCGGCAACAAGTGGATCGGCACCGCCGGCACCTCGCCCTTCGGCGCCTATGGCTACAACCCGGAAGGGGTGCGCATCGGCCAGGACAAGAGCCGCCACCAGCGCGCCGTCAAAGTGTGGGACAAGCGCGAGTTCAAGAATCTGGACGACCAGATCGAACTCGGCACCCGCAACATCAAGGTGGCCCTCAGGCGCCTGCGCAAATTCGCCCGCGAAGGCGCGGAGGTCGAGCTGGACATGCCCGGCACCATCCGCTCGACCGCCAACAACGCGGGCTATCTCGACCTGAAGATGCGGCCGGAGCGCCACAACAAGGTGAAGGTTCTGCTGTTCCTCGACATCGGCGGCTCGATGGACAGCTATATCCGGCTCTGCGAAGAACTGTTCTCGGCGGCGCGCAGCGAGTTCAAGCATCTCGAATATTTCTACTTCCACAACTGCCTCTACGAGAAAGTGTGGAAGGACAATGCCAGGCGCTTCGACGATACGCTGCCGACTTGGCAGGTGCTGCATACCTATGCCCACGACTACAAGGTGATCTTCGTCGGCGACGCTTCGATGAGCCCCTATGAGATCACCTATCCGGGTGGCTCGGTCGAGCATTGGAACGAGGAATCGGGCGAGGCCTGGATGCGCCGCACGCTCGACGTCTATCCCCATGCGGTCTGGCTCAACCCGATCCCGGAGCGGCACTGGGACCATACCTCGTCGATCGGCATGATGCGCCAGCTCATGGGCGGCCGTATGTTCCCCCTGACGCTGGGCGGGCTCGACGCCGCGGCGCGCGAATTGAACCGCTGAGGGGGACCGTGGGGCAAGTGCCGCTCTCCTGCCGTTCCGCTTTCTGCTAGGGTCCGCTCCCTCGGAATTCGGAGAATCGGCATGTCCCGCATCGCTTCGCTGGCCCTCGCCGGCGCCCTCGCCCTGGCGCCCCTCGCCGCGCTGGCCGACGCCAAGGTCGAAGGCCAGTGGCACCTCGACGTCACCGCGACCATCGCCGCGGTCAAGGCGACCGGCAAGGTGCCAGACCAGGACCTGGCCAAGATGCAGGCCGACCTCGGCCAGATCGGCAAGGATTTCTCGCTCACCTTCGCCGGTGCCAAGCTGCGCGCCGCGACCGGCCAGGACGTGATCAATTGCGACTGGTCCTGGGGCAAGGACGGCGAAGTGCTGCCCAGCAAATGCCTGGACCAGACCGGCAAGGCCAACGACATGGACCCCGCCCACGAGGCGATCCGCTTGGTCGGCAGCAACCTGCACCTGATCGACAAGGACGCCGGCCTCGCCCTGGTATTCCGCCGGGGTTGATGCCGGAAAGCAGATAACGCCGATCTGGTGACATCTGCTAGAATGTCGGCTTCTCGCCGGAGGACAGCATGTCGCGTCTCGCCCTGATCGCCGCCTTTGCCGGCCTCGCCGTCGCCGGCCATAGTTTCGTCGGACAGGCCGTGGCCGCCACGCCCGGGCCGCGCGGGCGATACGGCCTCGACGTCGAGGCGACCTATGCCAATCTCGAGGCGATCAAGGCCGGCTCGGCCAAGGCCAAGGAACTGTTGCGGCAGACCAAGGATCTGCTGGTCTTCGAGTTCCAGGCCGACCGGGTGACCTTCCTGGTGCATGACAATTCCGGCAAGGAACAGCCGACCGGGACCTGCCGCTGGCGCCTCCAACAGGACGCCGTGACCCTGGACCAGTGCCAGGCCGGCGGCGGTCCCTTCGCCTTCGACGGCAAGATGACCTATGACGCCGGGGGCGACACCCTCGCGGTCCAGGGCAAGGGCGCGCCAGCCGCCGCGGTCTACCGCCCCAAATAAGCAGACCTGGCATCTTATTTGCTGCACTTGCGTTGTGGACGGTGCGGCGCAAACCTGACGGGGATGCGCCGGCCGGTGCCATTTTCGCTTACCCGTCAGCTTACGAGGTGTCCCGATGGCCTATTCGATCGTCCTGGACGGCACGAAATGGGTGTTTCCGGACCTTCGAGACCTGCTCGCCAAGGCGACGCCCCGGCGTTCCGGCGACGAGCTGGCCGGCATCGCGGCGAGCAGTGCCGTGCATCGAATTGCGGCACAGATGGCGCTTGCTTCGGCACCGCTTGCCGATTTTCTGACCGCCACCTTCGTTCCCTACGAAACGGACGAGGTCACCCGCCTGATCGTCGACGGTCATGACCGGGCGGCCTTTGCCCCCGTCGCCTCGCTCACGGTCGGCGAATTCCGCGAATGGCTGCTTTCGCCGCTCGCCACGCCGGCCGCCCTGGCGGCGCTCCGCCCCGGCCTGACGCCCGAGATGGTGGCCGCGGTCTCCAAGATCATGCGGCTCCAGGACCTGATCCTGGTCGCCGCCAAATGCAGCGTCGTGACCGCCTTCCGCAACACCATCGGTCTGCCCGGGCGCCTCGCCACCCGCCTGCAACCGAACCATCCGACCGACGACGGACGCGGCATCGCCGCCTCGATCGTCGACGGCCTGCTGCTCGGGGACGGCGATGCCGTGATCGGGGTCAATCCTGCGACCGACGGCGTGCAGGACTATTGCCGCGTGGTCTCCCTGCTCGACGACATTCGTCAGCGCCTGGGCGCCCCGGTGCAGAGCTGCTGTCTCGGCCATGTCACCACCGCGATCAAGGCGATCGAGAAGGGTGCGCCGGTCGACCTCGTATTCCAGTCGATCGCCGGATCGGAAGCGGCCAACGGCGGCTTCGGCGTCAACCTCGGCGTCCTGGCCGAGGCGCATGATGCCGCCCTCTCCCTCGGCCGCGGCACGGTCGGGCGGAACGTCATGTATTTCGAGACGGGGCAGGGTTCCGCCCTCTCCGCCAACGCCCATCACGGCGTCGACCAGCAGACGATGGAAGCCCGCGCCTATGCCGTCGCGCGGAAGTTCGAGCCTTTGCTGGTCAATACGGTGGTCGGCTTCATCGGCCCCGAATATCTCTACAACGGCAAGGAGATCACGCGGGCCGGGCTGGAAGATCACTTCTGCGGCAAGCTCCTGGGCCTGCCGATGGGGGTGGACGTCTGCTACACCAACCATTGCGATGCCGACCAGG
>JAYSCC010000237.1:0-5369 GCA_041915065.1 Zavarzinia sp. | reverse complement strand
CGGCGGGCGGCGGAGCGGCGGCGGTGAAGAGTTCCACCGGGCCCGGCAGCGGACGCTTCAGCTCGTCCGGCGCATTGATCAGCATGCCCATGACGATGGGCGCGCCGCACAGATGAGTGACCTTGTATTTCTCGATCGCGGCATAGATGGCGCCCGCCTCGACCCGGCGCAGGCAGACATGGGTGCCGCCCACCACGGCGAGCGACCAGGTGAAGCACCAGCCGTTGCAGTGGAACATGGGCAGGGTCCAGAGATAGACCGAATGCCCGGTCATCCCGGCCGAGACGATATTGTCGACCGCATTCAGATAGGCGCCGCGGTGGTGGTAGACGACGCCCTTGGGATTGCCCGTGGTGCCCGAGGTATAGTTCAGGCTGATCGACTGCCATTCGTCGGCGGGCAGCTGCCAGTCGTAGTTTTCGTCGCCGGCGGCGATGAAATCCTCGTATTCGATCTCGCCGAGACGCTCGCCCTTGCCGGTGTATAGCGGATCGTCGATGTCGATCACCATCGGCTTCACTGCGCATTGCGCCAGTGCCGCCTTGATCACATGGGAGAATTCCCGGTCGGTGATCAGGATCTTGGTATTGGCGTGGTCGAGGGTGAAGGCGATGTTGGCGGCATCGAGACGGATGTTCAGCGTGTTGAGCACGGCGCCCGTCATCGGCACGCCGAAATGGGCGTCGAGCACGGCCGGCACGTTGGGCGCCATCACCGAGACGGTATCGCCGAGGCCGATGCCCCGGGCCGCCAGGGCCGAGGCCAGGCGGCGAGCGCGGGCATAGGCTTCACGGTAATTGATCTGCCAATCGCCGTGGATGATCGCCGTCTTGTCCGGAAACACCGAGGCCGCCCGTTCCAGGAGGCTGATCGGGGTCAGGGGCACATAGTTGGCGGGATTCTTGTCGAGATCGATTTCGTAGGGATTCTGCGTCGTCATCTGGCCCCTCCCGGCGAGGGTTCTATCGTTGAAACTGGCGGCCCTCAGAGGCGCGCGGGCAGGTGATCATTGGCCCGGCACCACGTTCCAAGTCTTTGATCTGGCGCACCCTGGCAATATGGGGCACCGTCGTGCGGCTTTTTCAGCTGGCCGCTTCGACGACCTGTAGCGTCCCGCGATAGATCATGTCCAGCGCGACATAGGCGACGATGGCGAGACCGACATAGGCGATCCAGTGATAGCGCTTCAGCAGCGAGGCGACCAGCGTCGCAGCCGCACCCATCAGCGCGATCGAGAGGATCAGGCCGACCGCCAGCACCCACATGTGCTCGCGCGCGATGCCGGCGACCGCCAGCACATTGTCGAGCGACATCGAAAGATCGGCCAGGATGATCTGGACGATGGCGCCGCCGACGCTGCGGGGCGCCTTTTCGCCGGGCAGGAATTCCTCTTCGGCGTCGGGATCGAGGTGGCTCTTGTCCGCCTTGCGCTGGGCTTCGGTCTCGCGCCACATCTTCCAGGCGACCCAGAGCAGCAGGAGACCGCCGGCCAGGGTCAGGCCGATCAAGCCGAGCAGTTCGGTGGTCACCGCCGCGAAGCCGATGCGCAGCACCATGGCGCCGATCAGGCCCCAGAAGATCACCTTGCGCCGGCTCTCCCGCGCCACGGCAGAGGCGGCGAGGCCGATCACGATCGCATTGTCGCCGGCCATCACCAAGTCGACCAGGACGATACCGCCGAGGGCGAGCAATTGGTCGGCGATCACATTCCAATCCACGGGAACACCTTTGCAGAACCGGCGGCGTCAGATGCCGCCGGGGTCGATCGGGTTGCGGCTGACCAGGACCTTGTCGACGCGCCGCCCGTCCATGTCCATCACTTCGATGCGGAAATCGCCGAGCGCGAATTTGTCGCCGGCCGAGGGGATCCGCTTCAGCCGGTGCATGACGAAACCGCCCACCGTATTGAAATCCGCATCCTCGTCGCTGGGTTCGGCGATCGCCAGCAGGTCCCACAGCCGGTCGAGGGAATAACCGCCGTCGATCAGATAGGATCCGTCGTCGCGCTGCACGACCGAGCGTTCCTCGACCGGCGTATCCGCTTCCTCGAGTTCGCCGACCAGGGCTTCCAGGAGGTCGGTCAGGGTGACCAAGCCCTGGATGTCGCCATATTCGTCGACGATCAGGGCGATCGGGCTGCCCTGGGCGCGGAAGACTTCGAGCGCCTTCAGGGCGGCCGTGGTCTCGGGGATATAGAGGGTCGGATGGACCGCTGCGGCGAGGTCCAGCGGCTTGCCCGGGTTGGCCGCCATCTGGGCGAAGAGATCCTTCACCTGGACGAAGCCGAGCACGGTCTTGGTCGTGCCCTTCTTCACCGGGAAGCGGGTGCAGTGACTCTCGGCGATCTTGTCGGTCGTGATCTTGGGCGGGTCCAGCACGTCCAGCCATTCGATCTGGGTGCGCGGCGTCATCAGGGCGTCGACATTACGGTCGCCGAGGCGGAGCGTCATTTCGACGATCGCCCGCTCGGTCTCCTGGAAATGGCCGGAGGCGGTGCCTTCCTGCATCAGGACGCGCACTTCCTCGTCCGAGACGTCGGGCTGAGCGGTGCCCTTGGGCAGCAGGGCCAGGATCAGGTTGGTCGAGGCGTTGATCAGGACGACGAGCGGCGCGCTCACGGTCGCCAGGGCACGGAGCGGCCGGGCGACGAAGGAGGCGATCGGCTCGGCCCGGGCCAGCGCCAAGCGCTTCGGCACCAGTTCGCCCAGGATCAGCGTCGTATAGGTCAGGCCGGCGACGATGATGGCGATCGCCACCGTGTCGGCATAGGGGCGCAGGCTCTCGAAATGGGACAGCCATTCGGCCAGCGGCCCGGTCAGGGCCTGGCCGCCGAAGGCGCCGGACAGCGTACCGATGGCGGTGATGCCGATCTGTACGGTCGAGAGGAAGCGGCCGGGATCGGCGGCGAGGTCGAGGGCGGCCTGGGCGGAGGCATTGCCGGCCTGGGCGGCCCGTTTCAGTCGCGCACGCTTGGCCGCGACCACAGCCAGTTCCGCCATCACCAGGAAGGCGTTCAGCAGAACCAGCAGGAGCAGGATTGTAAGGTCTAAAATCATGGGGCTGTGTACTTGCGGCGCGGACTATATCACGGACGCGCGGTTGCGCACTGTCGTATTCGCCGGGCTGCCCTGCTTTGACGAAAGTACGGTATCCATCGGCTGATTGGACGTTGCAAAGGCCGCCTGCTTCTTGCTGAATCCGCCGCAACGAAATCTAAGCGAACGGGGGGACAGCCGTGGGCGCCTATTCCGAGATGTACGCACGCTGGCAGGCGGATCCGCAGGGCTTCTGGGCCGAGGCGGCCAAGGCCATCGACTGGATCAAGGCGCCGACGGCCATTCTCGACGACAGCAACAAGCCGCTCTACCGCTGGTTTCCGGACGCTGTCGCCAACACCGCCTGGAACTGCCTGGACCGCCATGTCGACGGCGGCCGCGCCGACCAGGACGCCCTGATCTACGACAGCCCGGTGACCGGCACCAAGACCCGCTACAGCTACCGCCAACTGCGCGACAAGGTGGCCGAACTGGCCGGCGCGCTGAAAGCCAAAGGGGTCGAGAAGGGCGACCGCGTCATCGTCTACATGCCGATGGTGCCGGAAGCGGTCTTCGCCATGCTGGCCTGCGCCCGCCTGGGCGCCATCCATTCCGTGGTGTTCGGCGGTTTCGCCGCCAAGGAACTGGCGACCCGGATCGACGACGCCAAGCCGAAGGCGATCCTCTCCGCCTCCTGCGGCGTCGAGCCGGGCCGCACCGTCGCCTATAAGCCGCTACTGGACGAGGCGATCGAACTGGCGGCGAGCAAGCCCGAATTCACCCTGATCCTGCAGCGGCCGATGCTGGATGCGGCACTCGTCCCGGGCCGCGACTTCGACTGGGCCTCGACCGTGACCGGGGCGGCCCCGGCCGACTGCGTGCCGGTCGCCGCGACCGATCCCCTCTATGTCCTCTATACCTCGGGCACCACGGGCATCCCGAAGGGCGTCGTGCGCGACAACGGTGGCCATATGGTGGCGCTCGCCTGGAGCATGAAGAACATCTATGGCGTCGCCCCCGGCGAAGTCTTCTGGGCTGCCTCGGATGTCGGCTGGGTGGTGGGCCATTCCTATATCACCTATGCCCCGCTGCTGATCGGCGCGACCACGATCCTCTACGAGGGCAAGCCGGTCGGCACCCCCGATGCCGGCGCCTTCTGGCGCGTGATCCAGGAATATGGCGTCTCGGTGCAGTTCTGCGCCCCCACCGCCTTCCGCGCGATCAAGAAGGAAGATCCGGAGGGCAAGCTGCTCTCGACCTACGACATCTCCTGCCTGCGCACCCTGTTCCTGGCCGGCGAACGCGCCGACCCCGACACCGTGCAATGGGCGGAGCGGATGGTGAAGGTCCCGGTGATCGACCATTGGTGGCAGACCGAATCGGGCTGGCCGATGTGTGCCAACCTGGTCGGCGTCGAACTGCTGCCGGTCAAATACGGCTCGCCCACCTGCGCCGTGCCGGGTTACGACATCCGCGTGGTCGACAACGACAACAACGAAGTGAAGCGCGGCGACATCGGCTCGATCGTGGTCAAGCTGCCGCTGGCCCCGGGCGCCCTGCCCACGCTGTGGCAGAACGACGACGGCTTCATCCGCTCCTACCTCAAGGATTTCCCCGGCTACTACAAGACTGGCGACGCCGGCTTCATCGATGCCGACGGCTATCTCTTCGTCATGAGCCGGACCGACGACATCATCAATGTCGCCGGCCACCGCCTCTCGACCGGCGGCATGGAGGAAGTCCTCGCCTATCACCGTGACGTCGCCGAATGCGCCGTGATCGGCGTCGCCGATCAGCTCAAGGGCCAAGTGCCGGTCGGCTTCGTGGTGCTGAAGGCCGGCGTCAACCGGCCGGACGCAGAGATCGAGAAGGAACTGGTCGCCCTGGTGCGCGACAAGATCGGCCCGGTCGCCGCCTTCAAGACCGTCACGGTGGTGAAGCGCCTGCCCAAGACCCGCTCCGGCAAGATCCTGCGTGGTACCATGCGCAAGATCGCCGACGGCGAGACCTGGTCGATGCCGGCGACGATCGACGATCCGGTGATCCTGGACGAGATCACCGATTCGCTGCACGCGATCGGCTACGCCAAGGGCGAGAAGGGCGCGGCCTGAGCCGCGCCCGCCCGAGCCGCGCCTGCCCGATCGGCGCCTCGCTTCAACCGCACTTCGAATAGCCGCAGGAGAAGCAGGCGTCGCAGCCTTCCTGGCGGATCAGGCTGGGCTGACCACAGCGCGGGCAAGGGCGCAGGCCCTTGCGCGGGCTGGTGGTGACCGCCGGCCCTTCGGCTGTGCCGGCGTCGGCCTGGCGCTGGAATTTCTCCGGAATCTCGACCGC
>JAYSCC010000236.1:0-5370 GCA_041915065.1 Zavarzinia sp. | reverse complement strand
CGACCGAGGCTTCGACATGGGAGATGGTCGCCAGCGGACCCGCGCTGAAGCCGCCGAGGCCGGTCAGATAGCTGGCCTCGCCGGCGAAGACATGGGCGCGGCCGTCGGTCGAGCCGGAGGCCGAGGTGCCGAAGGCGCCTGGCCGGCGGATCTCGCCGAAGGAGAGCGGCACGAAACTGTAACTGCCGGAGACCGACAGGCCGCCCGACGAATATTGGCCGTAAGCGGAAATCGCATAGGCGCTGTATTCGGTGCGGAAACCGGTCGCCGGCTCGTTCCGCCCGCCCTGGGTGCCGAGCGCGGTACCGACGACGACCGACGGCGAGAGTTCGAAATCGATGCCCGCCGTGGCGCCGTAATTGGTGGCGTCGGTCGAGATCGTGTCGGTGTCGCGGTTGTCCCAATCATAGGTGCCGGAAACCCAGACCTTCACCTGGCGGGTGTCGCCCGCCTTGCCCTTGCCGGCCAGCAGGGCATCGGTGCGGAGCCCGGTCAGATGGCCGGCGACGTCGGCGAGGCCGGTATCGGCGGCACCGAAGACCGCCTGGTCGACCGAGGCCATGGCGGCACCGCCGGCCACGATCATCGCCTGTTCGAACAGCGGATCGACCGCGGTCGGCAGGGTCAGGCGATAGGCCAGCAGCATGTTGTCGTTGTTCAGGCCGGCGTCATAGGTGAAGCCGTCCGGCATCACACCGTCGGTGGTCAGGAAGTCGTTGTCGTTGCCGATGAAGAGGAAGAAATCCTGCGGATGGGCTTCGTCCAGCGCCGGCAGCAGCGCCATCGCTTCCCACTTCTCGGAAAGGGTCAGGTTGGTGCCGCCCTTCGGGCTCGAAGTGTCGATGTTGAGGCCGAAGCGCCCGAGCTGGGTGGTGTTCAGCATGTTGACGAGTTCGCCGAATTCGACCGGCGTGATCGACGGATCGAGCACGCGGCCGTCCGAAACCGGCTTCGTCGTCGTCTCGTATTCCGTGCCGGCCAGATTGGTGGCGCCATTGGTGTCGACCAGCAGGATCGACTTGTAGACTTCGGGCTTGTTGCTCTCGGTGCCGTAACCGGCGCCGTCGCGCGAGAGGACCAGGAACTGGCTGTCGTTGATGGCGATGACTTCGCTCTGCGCCGCCGTCTTGTTGGTCGCCTTGCCGTTGCCCTTGTCGTTGATGATCGGCAGTTGCAGGACGTAATGCTCGACCGGCGCCGTCGGCGTCAGGGTGGTCGAGATGTCGTAGATCAGGATGCGGGTATTGGTGCGGTCCGATTGGTCGGAGGTATCGCTGTCCTGGAGCGTGGCCGATTGCAGGATCTCGACCAGTTTCTTGCCGTCCGGGGTGATCGAGACCGCCTCGATACCCTGGTTGTTGCGCCGGCCGGTATCGGGGGCGCTGGCCGAATTGTAGTTCACGACGCCGTCGGTCATCGGGACCAGGGCGGTGACGGGGGCGATGAAGCCCTTCATCTTGCCGCTGGCGTCGAACAGATAGACGCCGCCCGAATATTCGTCGCCCACATAGAAGCTGCCGTCCGGCAGGAAGGCGAGCGCTTCGGCGTCCAGCGGCACGCGGCCGGCGGCCGTGCTATAGGGCAGCAGATAGCCGTTTTCGGTGATCGTGTCGGCGCCCGGGTCGTAGCCCGTGGTGGCGGTGCCGTTGAAATCGGTCAGGGCGATGCCGCTGCCCGTGGGCGTGAAGCTGATCTGGCTCTGCGAGGTGGTCGCGGCTGGCAGATCGGCGCCGCTATAGGGCGTGAAGCTCAGGTCGAACTGGACCAGGCGGCCCTGGTAGTTCGAATATTCGGTATCGGTGTTGTAGCCGCGGTCGGGCAGCGTATAGAGCGTGCCCGTGTAGCTGTCGCCGACCTTGCGCCAGGAATTACGATCGATCGCCATCCCGGAGAAGGAGCCGAGCGACGTGCCCATGAAATCCTTCAGCGTGGCCGACAGCCGGCCGGTGCCGACCAGGCCCTGATTGACGAAGGTCTCGCCGTTCATGGTCAGCGAGACCGGTGCGTCACCGGTGGTCGCATGAGTGGTTGTATATTCGAGCGAGGCGCCGGCCGCGGGCGACAGCCCAGCCAGAAGCGCAGCGGCGGCGCAGGCGCCGCCGACGATCGTGAAACGCATGTGAAACCCCCTGCCTATATCCCAGCCCGGGCGTTATGCCGCCGCCAGACGACAGGGGGGTGACCGGTGCGTGACCTTCCGGTGAAACTACGATGTCGGCAGAGGCCTTGTCGGCAGGGGCTTTCGCCCGTCCTCGCCCGGGGGATTGCCGAAGGGGGCGAAATTCTGCCGGCCTGCGACCGCCCGCCAGTGATGCAGCGCCCAATGGACCGAGGGGAAGGCGATGTCGTCCCAGGGGATTTCGTTCCAGGCGAACAGGCGGACCTCCAGGCTCTCCGGCCCGGCGGCGAAATCCGGCCGGGCCAGGGTGGCGCGGTGGATCATCTGAACCTGGGACAGGCGGGGGATCGAATAGACCGCGAGCAGGGCATCGATCGCGATCTCGGCGCAGGCTTCTTCCCGGGCTTCGCGGGCGGCGCCTTCGGCGACGCTCTCGCCCTCTTCCATGAAGCCGGCGGGGATGGTCCAGAAGCCGCGGCGCGGTTCGATCGCCCGGCGCGCCAGCAGGAAGCGGTCACCGACGGTGACCACGGCGCCGACCACGATCTTGGGATTCACGTAATTGATGAAACCGCAGGTGCGACAGACGTCACGCTGGCGCTCGTCGCCTTCGGGAACCGTGAAATGGAAATCGGGCGCCTGGGTCATGGCGCGATTGTCGGCCGGCGCTGCCGGCGCGGCAAGTCAGACGGTGAGGTCGATATAGCGTCCGAGGCCGGGCTGCAGCGGGCGGCGGTTGGTGCCCGGGGCTTCCCGGTTCTGCGAGCCGGTGGCCGGAGTCCGGTCGGCGCCGACCTGGATGTCGACTCCGCTGCCATTGGTGGCCGCGACGGCGGAGGCGGTCTGGGTTGCCACCGCCTGGGTCTGGGCCGAGCCGCCGGGCGCCGTGCGCGTGCCGACGCCGCCTTGCTGAAGCGAGGCGAGGGCGGTCAGGAGGGCTGAACTCGGCTTGATGTCCATGGTGACGCCAGATTGTCGCCGCAGAGCTTAAGGAGGCCTTAACGGCGGGCGGTCATGGGGCCGACGCCTTGGCGCGCGCCGCCGTCAGGCCGGCCTGGATCTCGGCATCGTCCGGCTTCAGGGCCGCCGCCTTTTCCCAGGCCGCGACCGCTTCCGGCGCCTTGCCCAGGACGTCATAGGCGCGGGCCAGTTTCAGCCAGCCCTGGAGGTCGTCCGGCTGCTCCTTCAGGCGCGCCGCCAGGCGTTGCACCATGCTCTCGATCATGGCTTGGCGCTGCTCCGGGGTCATGTCCTGCGCGGCCGCGACATCGCCGGCACTGGGACCTGGTGCTGCGGCCGGGGGAGCTTCGGGAACGGGCCGCCCGGCGGCGGCGAGGCCGGCGACCACGGCATCGCGCAAGGGATCGTCGGCCGCCAATTCGGGCAGCAGGGCCTGCCAATCGTCGGCGGCGCCATTCTTGTCGCCCGCGGCGAATTTGGCGTAAGCGGCGAAATGGCGGGCGCCGGGATTCTTGGGCTCGAGGGTCAAAGCCTGGTCGATCAGCGCCTTGGCTTCGGGCGTGACCACGCCCTGGGCGGCGGCGATCCGGAGTTCGGCGGCGCCCAGGCGGGCGTCGACCGAGTCGGGCATCAGGCCGATCACCTTCTCATAGGCTTCGGCCGCGGGGATCAGCTTGCCTTCGGCGGCACGGGCGCGTGCCAGCAGGATCCAGCCGCGCGGATCTTCCGGATGCTCGGCCATGCGCTTTTCGAGTTCGGCGATCAAGCGTTCCGTCTCGGCCATCTGGCCTGCCGTGGTCAGGCGGGGCGCCAGCGGCGCATCGCCCAGGCCGTTGGCCCCGAGCATGTCGTAGAGCAGGGCACCGCCCGCCGGCACGCCGATGGCGACCACCAGGGCGAGGACGAGGGACGGCCGGCCCGAGGCCTTGGCGGCTTCAGTCACCTTGAGCAGGCGGCGCTCGATTTCGAGCTTGGCGGCCTGGGCTTCGTCGGCGCCGAGGCCGCCGGCCGCCTGTTCGGCCGCCAGTTCTTCGAGCTGGGCGCGGTAGACGGCGCGTTCGGCTGCGGCGGCGTCGCGGTTCTGGGCCGGGCGCAGCAGGGGGCGCAGCAGGAGGATCGCCACCGCAGCGGCGATCAGGCCGAAGACGGCCAGCATCATGACCGGTCTCCGTCCTTCATCAATTGGGCGAGGCGGGCCTCTTCCTCGGCGCTCAAGGGGGCGGGGGCGGCTTCGGCCGGGGCCGGGCGGCGACGGCGCAGCCAGATGACACCGCCCGCGACCAGGAGGATCGCCGCCGGGCCGAACCACAGCGCCCAGGTCGAGGGCTCGAAGGGCGGGCGCAGCAGCACCCATTCGCCGTAACGCTCGACCAGATAGCGTTTCACTGCCGCCTCGTCGTCGCCGGCCGCGACCCTTTCGCGCACGATGCGGCGAAGGTCGGCGGCGAGATCGGCATTCGACTCGTCGATCGATTCGTTCTGGCACACCAGGCAGCGGATTTCCTTGGAGATCGCGCGGGCCTTGGCTTCCAGGGCGGGATCGGGCAGCGGCTGGTCGATGCCGACGGCGAGCGCCGGCAAGGCCACCAGGGCCAGGACGGCCGCCAGGAACAGGGATTTCATTTCGCGAGCTTCTCGACGAGGGGCAGCAATTCGCCGGCGATGACTTCGTCGGTCAACTCGCCCACATGCTTCCACATGATCTCGCCCTGCTTGGAGACGACATAGGTTTCGGGCACGCCGTAGACGCCCCAGTCGATGGCGACGCGGCCGGTCAGGTCCGAACCGATCAGGGCGTAGGGGTTGCCCAATTCGGCCAGGAAGGCCTTGGTCGCTTCCGGCTTGTCCTTGTAGGCGAGGCCGACCAGGCGGAAGCCCGGCTGCTTGGCGAGCTTCGACAGGATCGGATGCTCGATCCGGCAGGGTGCGCACCAGGAGGCGAAGACATTGACGATGGTGACCGAGCCGGCGCGCAGGTCGGCCGTCGAGAAGCCGGGTTGTCCGGGTTCGAGCCCGGGCAGGTCGAAGCTCGGTGCCGGCTTGCCGATCAGGGCGGAGGGCAGCTCGGATGGGTTCTTGCCCAGCCGGTCGTAGAACATGCCGCCGAGGCCGATCGCGACGGCGAGCGGCAGAGCGGCGAGCAGGAAGCGGAACTGGCCCTTCATGGCATCACTCCGCGGGGGCGGCGGCCGGGGCTGCGCGCCGGATCGGGGCGCCGACCCGGAGCCTGCGATCCGAGAGCGAGACGAAGCCGCCGAGCGCCATGATCACGCCGCCGGCCCAGATCCAGA
>JAYSCC010000235.1:0-5376 GCA_041915065.1 Zavarzinia sp. | reverse complement strand
GGCCGCGGCCTATATGCCGGCCCGCGGCCTTTCCGCCTATGCCGCGACCAAGGCCGCCGTGCTGATGATGTCGACCTGCCTCCGCGCCGAACTGGCCGAGGCCGGCATCGGCGTCACCGCCGTCTGTCCCGGCATCATCGACACCGGCATCACCGAGCGCACTCGCTTCGTCGGCGTGAGCGAGGACGAGCAGGCGAGGAAGCGCAAGGCCGCCTCCCGCCTCTATGCCCGGCGGGCACTCACCGCCGAGACGGTGGCAGCCCGGATCGTCGCGAGCATCGAGGGGAACGCGCCGCTGGCCCGCGTCGGCCTCGAAGCGGTGCTGGGCGATGCCCTCGGCCGCCTGTCGCCCGCCCTGATGCGCCGGCTCGCCAAAGCCGACCTGATGCCGAAGTGAGAACGCCATGACCCGGCATACCATCAAGCCCCGCAAGGTCGCCTTCGACTGGAGCCGCACCCGGCCGCAATGGATCGCGGGCGAGCCCTTCGTCTCGCACTTGACCAATTCGACCCATATCCTGCTGCCGATCGTGGAAGCCTGGTTCTGCCAGGTCTTCAAGGAAGCACTGCCCCATGTGACCGACGATGGCCTGCGGGACGAGGTGATCGCCTTCATGCGCCAGGAAGCGATCCACGGCGGCGCCCACAAGCCGCTGATCGAGCATTTCCGCCAGCACGGCATGGACATTCGGCAAGGGGTGGCGAAGACCCAGCGGCTGATCGATTTTCTGGTCGGCGATCCGGCGCGGATCTTCGGCCTGCTGCCCGCCAAGGGGAAACGTCTGGCACGCTGGTGGCTCGGCACGCGGATCGGCATCATCGCCGCGGGCGAGCATTTCACCTGTATCCTGGGGCGTTTCATCCTGGAGAACCGGGAAATCGACGCGCTGGACCATGATCCCGCCATGATGGACCTGCTGCGCTGGCACGGCGCCGAAGAGGTCGAGCACCGGGCCGTCGCCTTCGACCTCTACCAGCATCTGACCGGGGCGCCGCTGACCAGCCGGCTGCTGGTCATGGGTTTCATCGTTCCCCTGCTCACCTGGTACTGGATCGAATCGACCCGCTATTTGATGGCGCAGGACCCCGAGCTCGCGGAAAAGCCCGGCTTTTTCGCCGAATGGCGGAAGGCGGCGGAGCGGAACCTGATCCCCAGTGCCCGCGCCCTGCTGGGCGGGAGCTGGCGCTTTCTGATGCCCAGCTACAATCCGGCCAATGAAGCCGATACGGCGATAGCTTTGGATTATCTCGCCGCCTCGCCCGCGGTACGCTGAGCCCGGCACCAGAAGGAGCCCAACAAATGACCCTCTGCCCGATCGCCCTCGCCGCCGGCTGCAAGCGCTGCCCGGTCTTCGCCATCTGCCCGGCCAAGAGCATCCTGGGCGACCAGAAGAAACCGGCGCCCGAAGCCAAGGAACCGCCCAAGGCCTGACATGGCGTCACGGCTGGACGGTTTCGAGACCGAGACCCTGGACCTCGCCGGCAGGGCGCGCGCGGTCTTCACCCGCGGCGCGGGACCGGCCGTCGTCGTGGTCGCCGAAGTGCCCGGCATCACGCCGGCCGTGGCCCACCTGGCGCGGACTGTGGCCAACGCCGGCTTTCGGGTCTATATGCCCGTGCTTTTCGGCGTGCCGGGGGCGGAGATGACTGGTACCGCCGTCGCCCGCACCATGGCTCATGTCTGTATCAGCCGGGAATTTCATATCCTGGCCGCCGATCATTCGAGCCCGGTGGTCGACTGGCTGCGGGCGCTGGCCCGCCATGCCCACGGCATTTGCGGCGGACCGGGGGTGGGCTTCATCGGCATGTGCCTGACCGGCAATTTCGGCATCGCCATGATGCTGGACGCGCCGGTGATCGCCCCCGTGCTGTGCCAGCCGTCGCTGCCGATCGGCCTGCTGCCCTGCCAGCGCGCGGCGCTGCATGCCTCGCCCGCCGAACTGGCCGCCGCCCACGACAAGATCGAGCACGAGGGGGCGCGATTGCTCGGCCTTCGCTTCATTCAGGATTTCATGTCGCCGCCGGCCCGCTTCGAGCGCTTGCGGCAGGAATTCGGCGACGCCTTCGAAGCGATCCAGATCGATGCACGCCACGCAAGGCCAGGCACCGGCATGCCGGCCCACAGCCCGTTGACCACCCATCTGATCGACCGCCCGGGCGAACCGACGCGGGCCGCCCTGGACCGCACCCTCGCCTTTCTGGCGGAGCGCCTGAAACCGGCCGCCTGAAACCGACCGCCTGACGCGGCCGGCCGGCAGACAGCGATCAGTGCGTGGTCGTGCGGCGCACCGCGTCGGCCAGGATGAGACGCAGATCGTCGTCGCTGTTCGGGCCGTCGATCACGCCGGCAATGCGCCGGCGCGAGCCCTGACCCGGCCACCCTTCGGCCGGGCTGCGGCCGAGCATGACGACAGGTGCGCGGGAACCCAGGCGTGCCGCGCCATCGATCACCGCCGACGACGACCAGCCGCGCAGATCGGCATCGACGATGATCAGGTCGGGCCGCTGCAACAGCACCTGGCGCATGCCGGCATAGCCGTCATAGGCATCGGCCACACCATATCCCCAGGAAGAAATCAGCGCCGAAAGAACGGCGCGCCGCTCCACGTCGCTGTCGACGATGAGCACCCTCGGCCCACCGAAATCTGCAGTCGAAGTGAGATGATCCACCATTCTTCCGTCCACTCGTACGCTCCGGATCTGACATGGTGACGGCAAGGCGACCGAAAATACCGCCGAGCCCGTCGTGGTCCTGAGCCTACTTCACTTTGGGGGTGGATCGCCCGTGGATTGTCCTCCGGAATGGACCATTCAGCGCGGCGCGAGCCAGGAACCGTACCGGAACGGGTCCGATGATGTGCCGGCCGGCGGCGCACTGCGATACCGCGAGCGCACCGCCGCCATTTTCGGCTGCTCAGGCGAGCTGATTCCGTGCCAGTGCGGTGGTGACCATGTTCAGCAATTCGCGGGGCGAGCCTTCGGCATCGACCACACCGGCGATACGCCGGCGCAGAGCCCGCACGCTGCTGTCCGGCTCACGCGCTCCGAGGACGAGCACCGCCGCGCGCGAGCCGAGGCGCGCCGCGCCCTCGATCACGGTGGAGGTCGACCAGCCCTGGAGGCAGTCGTCGACGATGATGAGATCGGGGCGTTCGAGCAGGACTTGGCGCATGCCGGAATAGCCGTCGTAGGCGGACCTGGTGTCATAGCCCCAGCCGGCCAGTTGCGACTGGATGGCGGCCCGTCGGGACGGGTCGTGATCGACGATCAGGATCTTGCCGGCGGGTTCGCCGGTAAAGGGTGAAAAGTAGCTTGCCATGGTCATCCCCCCGGTTCACGGATCGCAGGCGGATCGGGCTCTACCGTCTCCGCGGCAGTTCTTGTCCATCCGCTGGCGATCTCGTTCTCTTACAGGCAAAAGCTCGCCCAGGCGCCTGACCGATACCTGACGGACCACCGCCCCGCCGGGCGGGTATCACCATTCCCGGTGGAATCCCGCGAGACGGCATCAGCCGCCGTTCGGCGGAAGCGGGCCATCCACCTCCTGAAAGGCCAGCAACCGGCGCAGCAGGTCGGCCAGTTGGCGGGCCTCGGCGGGGGCGAGGCAGGCGATGGTGCCGGCCCATGCGCTGGTCCAGCGCGCGGTCGATCAGCGCCCTGCACGACCGTTACGGCATGGTCCGGCAGGGCGGCTGAGCGTCAGCCCGCCTTGGCGGCAAGGCGCCACTTGTGCAGCAGGGGTTCGGTATAGCCGCTCGGCTGTTCCCGCCCCTTGAAGACCAAGTCGGTCGCCGCCCGATAGGCGACGCCGTCATAGGCCGGCGCCAGCGGCTTGTAGGCGGGATCGCCCGCGTTCTGGCCGTCGACCACCACCGCCATGCGGCGGAAGGTTTCGGTCACCTGGGCCGCTGTCACGATGCCGTGATGCAGCCAATTGGCCATGTGCTGGCTCGAGATGCGCAAGGTCGCACGGTCTTCCATCAGGCCGACGTCGTGGATGTCCGGCACCTTGGAGCAGCCGACGCCCTGGTCGATCCAGCGGACGACATAGCCGAGGATGCCCTGAGCATTGTTGTCCAGCTCGGCCTGCACTTCTTCGGGCGACCAATTGGTGTCGGCCGCGACCGGGATGGTTAGGAGATCGGCGGTCAGATCCGCGGTCTGGCCTTCGAGCCCGGCCTGGACCGCGGCGACGTCGACCTCGTGGTAATGCAGCGCGTGCAGGGTCGCCGCCGTCGGCGACGGCACCCAGGCGGTATTGGCGCCCGCCTTGGGGTGGGCGATCTTCTGCGCCAGCATATCCGCCATCAGATCCGGCATCGCCCACATGCCCTTGCCGATCTGCGCCTTGCCACGCAAGCCGCAGGCAAGCCCGGTCAAGACGTTGCTGCGCTCGTAGGCGGTGATCCATTTGCTCGCCTTCATGGCCCCCTTGCGCACCATGGGCCCTGCTTCCATCGAAGTGTGGATCTCGTCGCCGGTGCGGTCGAGGAAGCCCGTGTTGATGAAGGCGACGCGGTGTTTCGCCGCCTCGATGCAGGCGGCGAGGTTCAAGGTCGTGCGGCGTTCCTCGTCCATGATGCCGAGCTTCACCGTGTAACGCGGCAAGTCCGCCAGGTCCTCGGCCCGGGCGAAGAGTTCGTCGGCGAAACCGACTTCGGCCGGCCCATGCATCTTCGGCTTCACGATATAGACGGAGCCGGCGCGGGAGTTGCGGAACTTGCCGTCGCCCAGCAGGTCGTGCTTGGCGATCGCGACCGTGATGGCGGCATCCAGGATGCCTTCAGGGATCTCCGAGCCGTCCTCCAGCAGCACGGCCGGATTGGTCATGAGATGGCCGACGTTACGGACGAACATGAGCGAACGGCCGTGCAGCGCGAGCGCCGAACCGTCCGGCGCGGTATAGGTGCGGTCCGGGTTCATGGCGCGGGTGAAGGTCCGGCCGCCCTTGCTCACCTCTTCCGTGAGGTCGCCCTTCATCAGGCCGAGCCAGTGGCGATAGACGACGACCTTGTCTTGCGAATCGACTGCGGCGACCGAATCCTCGCAGTCCATGATGGTGGTCAGGGCCGCCTCGACCAGCAGGTCCTTGACCCCGGCTGCGTCGGTCTTGCCGATCGGATGGCTGCGGTCGATCTGGATCTCGACATGGAGGCCGTGATTGGTCAGCAGGATGCCGGTCGGCGCCGCCGCCGCACCGCTATAGCCCGCGAACTGGGCGGGAGAAGCCAGGCCCGCGCTGCCGCCGCCGATCAGATGCACCAGAAGGGCGCCGTCCTTCACGGCATAGCCGGCCGCCAGCTTGTGCGAGACGCCGGCCAGCGGTGCCGCCTTGTCCAGGAAATCGCGGGCGAAGGCGATCACCCGGTCACCCCG
>JAYSCC010000234.1:2827-5381 GCA_041915065.1 Zavarzinia sp. | reverse complement strand
CAGGCACGTGACCCCGAGCTGGCAGCCCGCGTCGAGCGGCAAGAGCTGTCGGTCTTTGCCGCCGGCCTGGCTTGCGGATACCTGAAACCGCCGAAGCCACGAAAGGCAGCGCCATGACGAAATTCTCCCTCGACATCACCAACTGGATCGTGAAGGCCAGGGGCAATGCCGACGAGGCCGTTCAGCATGTCGTGGCCGAGGTCGGCGCCCGCCTGGTGGAGCGGACCCCCGTCGACGAAGGCACGGCGCGCGCGAATTGGAAGGTCGAGGTCAGCAGTTACAGCACCACAACCACCAAGGACAAAGACCCCTCCGGCACCTCGACGCCGGCCGAGATCGCCGCGGTGGCCGAGGGGGTGAAGGCCGGCGATGTCGTCTTCGTCACCAACTCGCTCCCCTACATCCAGGAGCTCGAGCACGGCTCATCCAAGCAGGCGCCGCGCGGCATGGTCTCGGTCACCGCCAGAGAGTTCCAAGCCATCGCCCGCGATGCGGCGGAGAAGCTGAAGTGAGCCGCCAGCACATCCGCGCGGCGCTGGAAAGCCGCCTTGCCAGCCTCACCCCAGCCTGGCCGGTGGCATGGGAAAATGTCTCCTTCGCGCCCGTGGTCGGAACCCCCTGGATGCGCGCCCGGGTGCTCTTCGGCCGCACCACTGCTCTCGGCTTCGGCCAGGATGCCGGCGAGGAATGGAGCGGTGTTCTGCACGTCGGCATCTTCACCCCCGCCGGCAAAGGCCCGAAGGCCGCCGAGGACCGCGCCACCTTGATCCGCGGTGACCGCGCCGCCGGGACCGAAGGGCTGTTCTTCCGAGGCCTGAACCTGTTCAGCAGCGGGGTGGCGGTGACATGCCTGCAGCCCTACGACGGCCCGCCGGCGGAAGAGCCGGATTGGTTCTCCCTCCCCGTCCTGGTGCCCTTCTCTGTCTATGTCTTGTAGTAGGATACGATGGCCGGAAGTCGTGGCAGGAATAACAAAAATAGTTACTTGTCAGATGACAAATATTTTATTTGAGAAACATCAAGATGGTTCTATATATTTTGGTGTTCGCGAATTCCAATTCGCGCCAGCCATCATAGGATTTAACATCAATGACGACAATTTTCGGATCCTGGTATGTCCAGGAAGAAATCTCTCACACCCCAGATGGAGATAAAAGGCGCCACTACTCTGTCGGTCGGATTCTTCATGTGGGTCAGGATAATCGAGAGTGGAATTCCGGCGACAAAGGCTTCCCCACCTTTGAGGAGGCAAAGGCTTGGGTGCTGCAGCAGCCCGGCGCTACCGAGTAGGAGAGGCCACACAACAAACGGGCCTCTATCTCTCGGCTCATGGCGGACTGATGCCGACCAGTTCGTCGTCCGCCTATATCCTGTAGGGGCGAGGCGCCACCCCCAAAGGGGTCAGCGAATTGCCACCCCCCCCCACCGGTCAATCACAGCAAGGTGCTATGTTCGGGCCGTCGCGATCCGCGACACCCCCGCGATGGCGTCGGTAATACCGACATCACCCCGCAATGTTGGGCTCATCTGCCGGATCATGAAGAATGGCGTAGCCTTGGACGGGCTGCCCTTCAAATGCATCCTGAACAAAGTTGTCAATTTCCTGATACGGAAACGGCGCACCCGGGCTGAAGGGGATATACCCCAGCACCCTGATTTCGTCGGTCTTTATGATTTGCTCTTGGCGCTTCTGCCACGCTTCCCACTCGGGGCTATGCCATGCGGAAGCAGGCAAGTGGAGGTGCGCCCCCACCGCAATGCTGTTTTTTCCCATGACCGGCATGGGGGTGATGATGATTACGTCTCCCGTGGGCTTCGTTATCCACGGGACATCAAAGACGGTGAGCCGCCGGACCTTCCCCATGTCCCCATCTCCCCCTGAATCGAGGCTTCACCCTCGGTTGCATGGTGGCGTGAATTAGCGCGAGGGTAAAGATGGCCAGAGATCGGCGCCGGACGCCCTAGTCCCGCGCCACATGCTGACACGCGGCGCCATCCCGGATTTTCCTTCACAGCGCTTCACAAAAAAACGGGGGACAGGCGGGGGACAAATCCGGGCCTGGTGCCGCCAGAACTTCAGAACTTCTCTAGATTTCCGGCTAAGTGCTTGGTGCGGACGACGGGACTCGAACCCGTACTCCTCGCGGAGGCAGATTTTAAGTCTGCTGCGTCTACCGGTTTCGCCACGTCCGCACGGCCTTCGCCACGCCTTCTACCATGCCGTGAGGGCGAGTAAACCCCGTCAGTTCAGCACGTTGTAGCCGCGGGCGCGCATGCAGTTGTCGATCACGCGGCGCTTCTCCTGCTCGGCCGAGACGGTGCCACGGGCAGCACCCGTGGCGGCGCCGATGCCGGCGCCGGCGGCCAGGCCCTTGCCGAAATCGCCCGAAAAGGAACCGATGATGCCGCCCGCAATGGCGCCGAGCGCCGCCCCGCCGAGCGCGTTCGACGCGGCCTCGTTGCCGGTCGGCACCTGGTCGGCCAGGTTCTGGCAATAGGCGAGGTCGTGGTCGTAATAGCCCTGCGGCGCCTTCGAAGTATAGGGATCGATGAC
>JAYSCC010000234.1:0-2817 GCA_041915065.1 Zavarzinia sp. | reverse complement strand
GCCGGTGGCGCAACCCGCGACGGCGAAGGCGGCAGCGAGGGCGACAAATTTCTTCACGTCAAATCTCCCGATTCCAGATCGGATCGTTTCGACATTATAACGCAGGCCGACTGCACCGGTTGCGACGGACGTCACAAAGTCGTCGGTCCCGGGGCGCCAATCCCAGATCGTCAGTCCTGAAACTCGCCCGGGTGGATTTCGATGCCGGCCGTGGTCAGTGCCGCGCAGAGGTCGGCATAGGCGGCCTCGAGCACGGCCGGATCGCGCCCGCGCAGCACCAGCGCCGTGCCGAAGGAACCCCGCCGAAAGAAGGGATAGGAGCCCATGTCGATACCGGCATGGCGCTTTTCGGTGGCTTCCAGCAGGTCGGCGATGCGGCTCTCCCCGACTTCGACCGAGACGGTCTTCGAGAGCACGCTGCGCCCGCCTTCGATGAATTGCCGCGCCCCTTCGAGCTGGGCGCGCATGATCGCCGGGATGCCGGCCAGCACGAAGACGTTGCCGACCTTGAAGCCCGGCGCCTTGGAGATCGGGTTTTCGATCAGCGCACCGCCTTCGGGTACGCGCGCCATGCGCCGGCGCACCACGGTGAGTTCGCCGGGCGGGTAATGGGCTTCCAGGATGGCGATCGCGCCCGGATGTTCGACCAGGGGCACGCCGAAGGCCTTGGCGATCGAATCGGCGGTGATGTCGTCATGGGTCGGCCCGATGCCGCCGGTGGTGAAGACATAGTCGTAGCGGGCGCGGAGCGCGTTCACGGCATCGACGATCTCGCCCTCGATATCGGGCACCACGCGCGCCTCGCGCAGCTCGACGCCCCAGGAATTCAGCGTCTTGGCCAGATGGGCCAGATTGGCATCCTGGGTCCGGCCCGACAGGATCTCGTTGCCGATGATCGCCAGGGCGGCAGTGTAGATGCGCGGGGTCGGGGCATTGTTCGCGGTCGTCATGGTGGCGCACTATAGCCGAATGCGAGACGACTGAAACCCGAGATGCCAAAGCCCAAACGCGGCCCCCGCGCCGCCGACAGCACCAACGATCGCCTGTTCGCCCAGCGGATCGACTGGAACTTGTTCAAGCTCTTCACCGAAGTGATCAGGGCAGGCGGTATCGGCGCCGCGGCGCGCCGCATGAACCGCCAACAGCCCAGTGTCTCCGCCGCCCTGAAACGGCTGGAGGACGAGCTGGGGGTCTTGCTCTGCCACCGCTCGGCTAGTGGCGTGGTGCCCACCGCCGCCGGCCAGGCCCTGCTCGAAATCTGCGAGAAGATGGCCCTCGCCGCCCGCGACGTGCCGCACGAGGTGGCCAAGGCGGCGGGCGATGTCGAGGGGTCGATCCGGCTTCAGATGATCTCCAACCTGGTCTGCCCGGCCTTCGAGCGTGCGCTCATGGGCTTCAATGGCGCCCATCCGGCGGTCGAGATCAAATTCGACATCGCCCCCCATTCGGCCGTCATCCGCGCCGTCACCAACGGCGAGGCCGAAATCGGCATCGCGGGCGACACGGCGCCCGCCGCCGGCCTCGCCTATTACCCCCTGATGCGCGAAACCCAGCAGCTCTATTGCGGCCCGCGCCATCGCCATTACGGCAAGCCGGCCGGCCACCCGGCCGATTTCACCATCGAGCGCTTCATCCTGACCGGCGAGGACGAAACAGAACAGCTCCGCCAGTTCCGCCGCCGTTTCGGCCTCGGCAACCGGGTCGGCGGTTTCGCCGAGAACCTGCATGAGGTGCGCCGCTTGATCGAACTCGGCCTCGGCATCGGCTTTCTGCCCACGGTGGTGGCGGAAAGTGCGGGCGCCAACCTGTGGCCGCTGCTGCCAGCCGAAATCCTGCCGTCCTATCACGTCTATGTCATCACCCGGGCCGACGGCGGCCACAGCACCCCGACCGCGCTGCTGCTGACCGCCATTCTGGTCGAGCTGGAGAAGGCCGAGTCATAGATTCTATCTATGACCTCCATTGACAATTACCGCCTACCGCACCGCACAATAGGCCGCCATGCTCGGATGATCGACGTTTCATGGAGGCTCGCTTGCTCTCGGTCGCCACGCTTCGCGGACTTTGGCAACGCTCCCTGATCGCCTGGCCCGACGGCCGGCGGGACGAGACGACCGCGGTCTGGTGGCTGCAGGGGCCGGGCCTCTATATCGATCTCCGCCAGCCGGCCGGGCGGCCCGATTTCACCGCCGTGCATTGCCTGAACGATCTCGACCGCGAACAGGTCCGCTGGCTCGCTGGCCAGGAAGGCTTCGCCGGGGAACTGACCTTCGACGGCCGCCATTTCACCTGGGCCCGCGATCTCGACGTCCAGCCGGTCTCGCCCTATTCGGATGCCGGCACGCTCCGCTTCGAGAACGACGTGCTGGTCGAGGAAGGCCGCGACGTCGCCTATGTCGAGCATTGGCACCGGGGGCCGGAAGCGGTGCAGCCCTGTTCGGCCGCCCGCCTCGCCTGTGCCGAGGACGGTCGCCCCGGCTTCGTCGTCCGCTGCGGCGAGCGCTTCATGTACGCCCGCGCCCGGGCCGCGGCGCTACCCACGGGGGGTGATCTCGCGGCCCTGGTCGCCACCGCGCCGACCGCGGCCGACGCTCGCGACCTGATCGACTGCGAAATCTCGATCGGCAGCGTCGGCCCCGGCGGCTGGACCATCGAGCATTCGAGCCTGCCCTACCGCGAAGGCGCCGGCCTCGGCCCGGTCACCGGCGGCTGCGGCGCCCAGTTACTGACCCGCGACATCACCCGCGACGGACGGGAGATCACCCGTTCCTGGCGGATCGAGGCCTTGCAGGGCGCGCTGACCGATCTCGTCGATTT
>JAYSCC010000233.1:0-5382 GCA_041915065.1 Zavarzinia sp. | reverse complement strand
ACCGTTTCCCACAAGGGCGAGACCTATACCCTGCTGGTCGATTCGGTGGGCGAGGTGATCGAGCTGGACAGCCGCAATTTCGAAGCCAATCCGCCGACCCTGGACGCCCGCTGGCGGGCGCTGGCCGATGGCGTGTTCCGCCTCGAACAGGGCCTGCTCGTCGTCCTCAAGATCGACCGCATCATGGATATCGGCGCCTGACGCACCGCGCCGCTGCCTAAGCCCTCTCCCCACGGCGGGGGGAGGGCTTTTTGCTGTCCGGCGCCGTCAGCGTCCTTCGCGCCACCAGGCGGCCAGCATGACCCCGAGGACGAGGACGACGGCGAGCGCCGCCGGCAACAGCGAGACCTGGGTCACCGCGGTCAATTCATAGGCGCCGTTGCGGCGGAGCCCGATCCAGCTGCTCCCGGCGGCATTCCGGTCCGGTCCGACTTGGCGGAGGTCGGGCATGCCGTCTTCCGACAGGAAGTGGGTGCTGCCGCCCGATGCCGTGGCCAAGGGGCCGAGCGGGTCCAGGCTGGCGCGGACATCGGCCATCTCGCGTCCGCCGGTGTCGCCGACCGCGACCGAAACCACCCGCGTGCCGTCCGAAACATGCCACAGGCCCTGTTCCTCGGCCGGGACGCTCGCGGTGGCGGCGCCGTCCTCATGGTCGTCTAGGCGGATGCTGCGCACCTTGCCCGATGGCGCCTCGACTTGGATCGGCGGCGATTCGGGCTTCAGGCTGCGGCGCTCGATCTCGATGGTGCCGTCGCGGGCGACGGCGCGCAGGTCCTCTTCCTCGAGGTCGGGCTCCTGCATCGACCAATGGGCGATCCGGCGCAGCAATTCGGCCTGCGGTCCGCCGCCGTCGAAGCCGCGCTGCCACAGCCAGGCCTCGTCCGAGGCGAGCAGGGCGACCCGGCCGCGGCCGACGCGGTCGAGGATCAGCAGCGGCCGGTCGCCGGCCCCGGTCATCACCACGGTGCCCGAATGGACCTCGAGGTCGGACATGCGAAGCCAGCGGCCCCAGGTCGGCTGGCCGCCGCCGCGCCCGGAATCGGGCAGCAGAGCGGTGACCGGATGGCGCTTGCCCGCCTGGGTCAGGGTCGGGCGGAATTCCTGCTCGATGTCGGGGCCGCGCGGGCGCGCCGGCAGGATCTCGGCCAGCGTGCTCTCGTAGAGGTTCAGGGGGGCGTCGGCCTCCGGGCTCGCCGCGATCATCAGGGCGCCGCCGTTCCGCACATAGTCCGCGACATTGGCCAGGTAATTGGCCGGCAGGATGCCGCGCTGGCGGTAGCGATCGAAGATCACCAGGTCGAATTCGGAGAGTTTTTCCTCGAACAATTCGCGGGTCGGGAAGGCGATCAGCGAGAGTTCCATCACCGGCGTGCCGTCCTGCTTCTGGGGCGGGCGCAGGATGGTGAAATGGACGAGGTCGACGGAGGGGTCGGACTTCAGGATGTTGCGCCAGACCCGCTCGCCCATATGGGGCTCGCCCGAGACCAGCAGCACGCGCAGCCGCTCGCGGATGCCGTTGATGGCGACGATGGCGCGGTTGTTGGCCGGGGTCAGCTCGGCCTGCCCGGGGGCGACCGAGAGATCGAAGATATTGCTGCCGCGCCGGGCCGGCGTCACCTGGATCTCGAAGGGCTCGCCGATCGGGACCTGGCGGGTCACCGGGGCGGTGCCGTCGCTCTCGATCGTCACCGGGGCCGGGACGCCGCCCACGCGCTCGCCGGGATCGCCCTCGTCGACCCGGATGCGGATCGTCACCGGCTTGCCGATCACGGCGTAGGAGGGGGCTTCGAGCACCGTCAGGCGGCGGTCGCGCTCGCCCGGACGGCCGGTGGCCAGCAGGTGGAAGGGCGCGCCGGCGGGCAGCACGGCAGCCGCCGTCTCGGCCGGCGGCGCATCGGCGGCTCGCCCGTCGGAGAGGGCGACGACACCGGCCAGGCGGTCGCGCGGCACATCCGCCAGGGTCTGGCGCAGGGTGGAGACCAGGGGCGTTCCGCTGGCGTCCGAAGCGACGGTGACTTCGCGCACGTCGAGGTCCGGCAGGCGGGCCAGGCGTTCACGCAGGGTCTGGAGGGCAGCCGCGGTCTCCGCCGGGCGCTCGCCGATCCCCTGGCTGGCGGAACGGTCGACCAGCACCACGGCGATGTCGTTCAGGCCCTTCCGCGTCTCGTCGCTGGCGATCGGATTGACCAGGATGGCGAGCAGGCCGAGGGCGAGCAGCAGGCGGAGCAGGGCACCCCGCGCCCGCCGCCACGCAGCCAGCGCGCTGAGCGGCAGCAGGAGGGCGGCGAGGGCGCCGATCAGCCACCAGGGCACCAGGGGGGCGGCGGCGAAATCGATACTCATTGCCCGAGCCTCTCGAGCAGGGCCGGGACGTGGACCTGGTCGGCTTTGTAGTTCCCGGTCAAGGCATAGATCACCAGGTTGATGCCGAAGCGGAGCGCCATCTCGCGCTGGCGCCCCCCGCCATTGCTCCCCCCGCCGTTACCGTCGAGCGCTGCGAGCGGGCGGCCCTGGTCGTCGACCGCCCAGGCGGCGGCCCAATCGTTCGGCCCGATGACATAGCCGGAAACGCCGTCGTTCTCGGGCGAGGCATTGGCCTCGACCCAGAGCGGCCCGCCCTCGTAGCGGCCGGGGAAGGTCTGCAGCAGATAGAAGGATTTGGTCAGCACATGGTCGCCCGGCACCGGCACCAGGGGCGGCACGTCGAGATGCGCGAGGGTCGCCTGCAGCAACTGGTCGGCGGCCGAACCACCGCCCCCCGGCAGGGTACCGGCACCCTGGGTGACGTCGCGGGTATCGAAGAGCACGACACCGCCCGCCTTGATGTAACTGTCGATGCGCTCCAGCGCCGCCGGGTCGGGGGCATAGGCTTCGGTCATCGGCCAATAGATCAGCGGATAGAAGGCGAGTTCGTCACTGTCGAGGTCGAGGCCGACGGGATCGCCCGGCTCGACCGAGGTGCGCTGGCGGAGCGCCGTGGACAGGCCGCGCAGGCCCGCCTCGCTCATAGCGTCGGTCTCGGCATCGCCGTTGACGACATAGGCGAGATGGATGGTGCCGGCGGCGTCGCCCGCCTCGATCGCCACTGCCGGGGCATCCGGCCGCAGCAGAAGGGTGGCGAAGGCCAGCGCCGCCAGTGTCGTCGGCGCCAGCCGCCCGCCGAGGCGGAGTGCCACCAGGAGGTCGAGGGCCGCGAGCAGCAGGGCGAGGACGATGGCATAGGGGCCGAGCGCCAAGGTGGGTGCTGCTTCCGGCAGGGCGACATCGACCCCCGGTAGGTCCGGCAGGGGCGCCAGGTCGGCCAGTTCGGGCGCCAGGGCGAGCGCCCGGCGGGCGGCGGGATCGCCGTAATAGCCGGGCGGCGTGCGCGGTCCCGCCGCTGTCGTCGCGATCGCCGCGGCGGCGACCGGGCCGGCGCCCTTGGCGATGCCGCCGAGATGGCCGAAGCCGTCCAGATTGGCGAGCGGCGGCAGCATGTGGTCGCCCGCCGCCGTGGCGTTCTCGCCGTCCGAAAGATCGACGATCCGGCGCAGCAGGTCGACATAGAGGCCGGAAAGCGCGAGGCCCGACCAGTCGCTGTTGGCGGAGGTATGGACCAGCACGATCAGCCCGGCACCGCGCTTGCCCGCCGTGATCAAGGGCGTGCCGTCGGTCAGCCGGGCCCAGGTCCGCTTGTCGAGGTCGAGGGAGGGTTCGGCCAGGACCTGGCGGTAGACCTTCACCTCCGGGCTCGGGACGATGCCGGCGAAGGGCGAGTCCAGCGGGAAGGGGGCGATGGTGGCTGGCTCGGTCCAGGACAGGGCGCCGCCCAGCGCCCGGTCGCCCTGGCGGATCTTGACCGGCAGCAGGTCGTCGGCCGAGGCGGCGAAACGCGGCCCGGCGAAGCGGAGCAGGAGGCCGCCCTTCTCGACGAAACTTTCGAGGTCGGGGCGTAGCGCCGCCGGCACCTGGCCCACGTCGGGCAGCACGATGACCGAGGGCGGCGTCTTCAATAGGCTGGCCAGAGGCGCGCGCCGGACATCGGCGAAGGGCGACATGGCGCGTTCGAGATAAAAGGCTTCCGAGACCAGGGGGCGGATGTCCTCGTCGCCACCCTCGAAGGCGAGGCCGACGGTGCGCCGGCGCCAGCGCCCGTCGAGCAGGCGGACGGCGGCGGCCGAGGCTTCTTCGGCGATGTCGATGCGGGTCACCTTGTTGCGGAGTTCCGGTGGCAGGTCGATGGTGACGCTGGCGCCCACTTCCTCGGCCCCGAGTTCGGCGATATCGCGGCCCAGCACCTGGCCTTCCTCGTTCCGGGCGAGCAGGGTCAGGCGGCGCGGCCCGTCCGCCAGGGCGCGGCCGATGCCGATCTCCAGCCCGTTGTCCACCAGCGTGGGCATGCCGAGGGCGAGGGCGGCATTGCCGGGTGGCAGGTCGAGGCGGGTGACCGGGCCGAAGCGGGTCAGGCGGGTGGCGAAATCGGTGGCGGCGCCGTCGTCGATGCCGTCATCCAGCCACAGCGTCTCGCCGACGGCACCTTCGGGCAGGTCGTCCAGGGCATCGGCGGCGGCCTTGCGGTCGACCGCCCAGGGCTTCGGCTGGAGCGCGGCGACGGCACCCTTCATCTCGGCCCAGGTCAGCAGGGGCGGGGCCTGCATGTCGCCGTCGCCCGCAGGCGCCGTGGTCATCAGGCGGACCGGGCGGCCGGCGGCTTCGGCGGCGGCGAGGCGGGGGCTCAGCGCCGCCATGCGCTCGCGCCAATGGCTGGCGGCGGCCCAGCCGTCGTCGATCACCACGAGCAGCGGCCCCTTGCCCGATCCGGGTGGCGGCGGATTGAGCACTGGCCCGGCGAGGCCGATCACCACGAGGCCGGCGAGCAGCAGGCGCAGCAGGATCAGCCACCAGGGCGTGCGTTCCGGCGTATCGTGGCGCTGCTCGAGGTCGAGCAGCAGGCGAAGGGCGGGAAAGCGCGTCTGCCGCGGCGCCGGCGGGATCAGGCGGACCAGCCACCAGATCGCCGGCAGGGCGGCCAGGGCGAGCAAGACCCAAGGGGCGGTGAAGCCGATCGCACCCAAGGCGCTCACCCCCGCCGGCCGAGATCGGCCAGGGCGAGATAGAGCGCCAGCAGGCAGCTCTCCGCCGGTCGGTCGGTCCGATGATGGATCACGGTCCAGCCGGCGCGCCGCGCGGCCTGTTCGATCGCCTCGCGGTGAGCGGCCAAGCGGGCGCGATAGGCATCGGCCAGGGTCTCGGCCCGGCCGACCAGCAGGGCGCCGTCGCCTTCGAGGCCGATGAAGCGATTGCGCCCGGCGAAGGGAAAATCGACTTCCGCCGGGTCCAGCACCTGGACCAGATGGCCGGCGACGCCCGCTGCGGCCAGACCCTCGACTAGGGCAGCCACTT
>JAYSCC010000232.1:0-5451 GCA_041915065.1 Zavarzinia sp. | reverse complement strand
TCCCGGGCTGGTCGCCACGGTCGACGGCGCGATCTGGTTCGCCATGGTACCGGAAGTCCGGGGCGAGCGGGTCGACCGGGTCATGATGATGGTCAATCCGGACAAGCTGGCGGGGGTCGCCGCCGCCCTCACTCCCGGCCCAGGATCCGATCGACGATGAGATTGCCGATCATGCCGGCGTGGAAATCGCGCTTCATGGCGACCGGGTCGTAGACCGTGTCGACCCAGGTCCAGAAGTCGATGCCGGTGGCGTCGCGCGCCTCGATATAGGCATCGAAGAAACGGTCCAGCACGCCGGTCTTGCCCTGGCGGACATGGCCGTATTTGAGCGAGAGCTGGCGCTTCGCCTCTTCGACCGGCCGGCCCTCGTGCAGGAAGAGATAGAGCGCGGACATGATGCCGGCCCGGTCCGCGCCCGACTTGCAATGCATCAGGGCGGGGTAGCGGATCGTCTCGAACAGGCGTTTTGCCGCATGCAGCGTTGCGCGCGACGGCGGCTCGCGCGAGGTGGCGACGAAATCGACCAGGGCGATGCCCGATTCCCGGGCCGCCCGCTGCTCGAACAGATAGGTCGCGCAATCGCGCTGGCCGCGCAGGTTGACGATGGTCTTGACGCCCTGGCGGGCCAGGCCGCGCACCTGCCAGGAGGTCGGCTGGGCGCCCCGCCACATGGTGGGCGACACCCGGCGCTTGTTCCAGAACAGCAGGCGGAAGATGCCGTGGTCGACGAAAAGCACCTCGCACCAGGCGAGGAAGCGCTGCCAGGGGCTGGAGCCGTCGCCGCGGGCACGGCGGAACTTGTCCCCCGCCTTGCGGGCGCGGCGCTTGAACGTCTTGCGCTTCAGCAATGGATCCTCTTTTCCTGGCCGCCTCCATATAGCGGCGGCGGCAGGCCCCGGCAAGGCGCCGTCAGGTGTCGCGGGCCAGGGCTGCGGCCAGCTCATCGATCCGTTCTTCGCCGAAGACGGCGATGCCGGCGGCGCGCAGCAGGGCGGCGGTGACCCCGTCGCCGAGGCGCAGGGTGCCGGCGAAACGGCCGTCGTGGATCAAGCCGCTGCCGCAGGACGGGCTGCCCTGTTTCAGCAGGGCGAAGCGGCAATCCTCCGCCCGGGCGAGGTCGAGCGCCGCTTCGGCACCAGCGCAGAAGGCGTCGGTGACGTCGCGTCCGCCGGCCTCGACCACGCGGGCGCGCCCCGCCAATACGGCGCCGCCGTTGCCGCCGGGGGTGATCTCGGCCGGTGGCCGCGGCACCTGGAGGCCGGCCTCCACCTCAGGGCAGAACACGACCAGCCGGCCCTGATCCCGCCAGATTTCCAAGGCAGGGTGCCGCAGGCCGCGGTGTCCGCCGTCATGGCGGACCGACTCGCCCATCAGGCAGGCGCTGACCAGAATCTTGTCCATGGCCGCCACTCTAGCCAGCGCCGGACGCCGCCCCAAGGCGGTTTTGCCCGTCGGCGCAACCGTGCTAGGGTCCGGCGCCCGAACGCGAGTTAAGAGTTGACCACGACTTCCGCATCATCGATCGGTGCCGACCAGGCCAAGCCCTCCGCCGTCAGGCGCCTGCTAACCAGCGCCGTGAAGCCTCACGCCCGCCGCCTGGTGCTGGCCGGCGTCATGATGGCGATCGTGGCCGCCATGACCGCGGCACTCGCCTATCTGCTCGATCCCGCGATCGAGGACATCTTCGTGAAGCGCGACCCGACCGCGCTCTACATGGTGCCGCTCGCGGTGGTCATTTCCGCCATCATCAAGTCGATCGCCGACTATATCCAGAGCGTGCAGATGTCCTATGTCGGCCAGCGCATCGTGGCCGATACCCAGCTCAGCCTGTTCGAGCGCTTCATGCGCGCCGATCTCGCCTGGATCCACGACATTCATTCGGGCCGCCTGCTCTCGGCCTTCCTCTATGACGCCGGCCTGCTCTCGGACGCGGTGTCGAAGGGCATCGTCGGCCTGCTGCGCGACAGTGTCTCGGTCGTGATGCTGATCGGCGTCATGTATTACCAGAACTGGCGTCTCGCCATCCTGGCCTCGATCGGCTTCCCGATCGCCATGATCGTCATGCGCAAGGCCGGGCGGAAGACGCGCAAGGTCTCGACCCGGGCCCAGGCCGAGACCGGCACCCTGTCGTCCCTGCTGACCGAGCGTTTCGACGGCACCCGCCTGGTCAAGGCCTATGGCCGCGAGGCCGACGAGGTCGCCACTGTGACCGCCTCGGTCGAGCGCCGCCTGGGCCATCTGATGCGCGGCGTGCGCACCAAGTCGGCCACCGTGCCGATCAACGATGCGGTGGGCGCGGTCGCCATCGCCGGCATCATCCTCTATGCCGGCGCCCAGGCGCAGACGGCGGAGATGAGTTTCGGCGGCTTCACCAGCTTCATCGCCGCCATGATCATGGCCTATCAGCCGCTGCGCAGCCTCTCGACCCTGAACAATACCTGGCAGGAAGGCCTGGCCGCGGCCGAGCGCGTCTTCGCCATGCTGGACGTGAAGCCCCGGGTGGTCGATGCGCCGGATGCCAAGGACCTCGCGGTCGAGCGCGGCGAGATCGCCTTCGAGGACGTCTATTTCACCTATAACGACGGCACCGCGGCCCTGAAGGGGGTTTCCTTCACCGTGCCCGCAGGCCAGACCGTCGCCCTGGTGGGGCCGTCCGGCGGCGGCAAGTCGACCACGATCAACCTGATCCCGCGCTTCTACGATCCGTCCGGCGGCGCCATCCGGATCGACGGCATCGACATCCGCGACGTCACCATGGCTTCGCTCCGCCGCAACATGGCCCTGGTGGCCCAGGAAGCGACGCTGTTCGACGATACGGTGGCGGCCAACATCGGCTACGGCCGGCCCGGGGCGACCCGCGCCGAGATCGAGGCGGCGGCCAAGGCGGCGGCGGCCTATGACTTCATCAAGGGCCTGCCCCAGGGCTTCGAGACCGTGGTCGGCGAAGCCGGCGTGAAACTCTCCGGCGGGCAGCGCCAGCGCATCTGCATCGCCCGCGCCTTCCTGCGCGATGCCAAGATCTTGCTGTTGGACGAGGCGACGTCTGCCCTCGACACCGAATCCGAACGGGCGCTCCCGGCGACCCTGCGCACCCTGATGAAGGGCCGCACCACCTTGGTGATCGCGCACCGCCTGTCCACCATCGTCGATGCCGACTGCATCTATGTGGTCGAAGGCGGCCGCATCGCGGAAGGCGGCACGCACGAGGAACTGCTGGCCAAGGGTGGCCTCTATGCACGGCTCTATGCCCAAGCCGAAGCGCAATAAGAAGGTGCCGCTGGGCAAGCGGCTGGCCAAATCGGGCTTCGTGCAGTGGCTGCTGCCGCGCGTGGTCGGGCTCTATATCCGCTTGGTCCGGGCGACCAGCCGGATGGAGGAGGACGGCCCGGGTATGCCCGTGCTGCTCGACGCCTGGAAGAGCAACAAGCCCGTGGTGGTCTGCTTCTGGCACGGCCGGCTGCTCCTGATGGCGCGGGTGCGCTGGCGCCGGCTCCGCGCCTTCCATGTCCTGATCTCGACCCATCGCGACGGCGAGATGATCGCGCAGACGATCGAGAACCTCGGCATGTCGACCGTGCGTGGCTCGACCAAGCGGGGCGGTGTCGCCGCCATGCGCGAACTGCTCGACGTGGTGGCGCAGAACGGTATCGCCGTCTTCACCCCGGACGGGCCGAGCGGGCCACGCATGCGCGCCCAGGGCGGCGCGGTGGCGGCGGCTTCGGCGACCGGCGTGCCGATCATCCCGATGACCTGTTCGACCCGGCGCGGACCCTTTCTCAAGAGCTGGGACCGTTTCCTGCTCTCGACCCCCTTCAACCACGGCCTCTTCCTGGCCGGCGAGCCCATGGTGGTGCCGCCGGATCTCGACGAGGAAGCCTTCGAGGTCTGGCGGCTCCGCCTCGAAAACACCCTGAACGAGCTGACAGCGGAAGCCGATCGCCGCATGGGCCGCACGCCGGTCGAGCCGGAAGAGCCCGGCCGGGCGAGACGGCGATGACCACGCCGGGCCTCTACCGCCTGCTCACCTATCTGGCGACACCGCTGGTCCGCCCGCTGCTGGAACGGCGGCGGCGGCGCGGCAAGGAGGATGCGGCGAGGCTGTCCGAACGGCTCGGCCATGCCGGGCGGGCGCGGCCGGCGGGGCCGCTGGTCTGGATCCACGGCGCCAGCGTCGGCGAGGCACAATCGGTGCTCGGCCTGATCCGCCGCCTGGTCGACGGCGGGGTTTCGGTCATGCTGACCACCGGCACGGTGACCTCGGCCGCGCTGATGGCAACCCGGTTGCCCGCGGGCGCCTTCCACCAATTCGTGCCGGTCGACCATCCGGCGGCGGTGCGCCGCTTCCTCGATCACTGGCGGCCCGACCTCGCCATCTGGGTCGAGAGCGAGCTGTGGCCCAACCTGGTGCTCGACACCGCGAAACGCGGCGTGCCCATGGTCCTGGTCAACGGCCGCATGTCGGAGGCGAGTTTCGCCGGCTGGCGGAAGCGGCCGCGCCTGATCGGGCCCTTGATGGCCGCTTTTTCCTTCGTCCTCGCGCAGTCGGCTGTAGACGGCGAGCATTTCCGCGCGCTCGGTGCCGCCGACGTCCGCTGCCTCGGCAATCTGAAGCTGGAAGCCCCGGCGCTCGGCGCCGACACGGCGGCGCTCGCCCGCCTGGCGGCCGAGATGGGGGAGCGGCCGCGCTGGCTCGCCGCCTCGACCCACAAGGGGGAGGAGGTCGCTGCCGGCCGAGTCCACGCCGCCCGGACGGCGCGCCCTGCCGGCCTGCTGACGATCGTCGTGCCGCGCCATCCCGAACGCGGCGAAGACATCGCGGCGGCCCTGGCGGAACAGGGCCTCACCGTCGCCCGGCGCCGCGCGGGCGAGGTGATCCGGCCGGAAACGGACGTCTATGTCGCCGATACGCTGGGCGAACTCGGCTTGTTTTACCGCCTGTCGGGCATCGTCTTCGTGGGCGGCAGCTTGGTCCCTCACGGCGGGCAGAATCCGCTCGAAGCGGCACGGCTCGGCTGCGCCCTGATGGCCGGTAAGCACATGCATAATTTCGCCGAGGTGACGGCGCTGCTCCAGCAGGGCGACGCCATCCTCCAGGTCGAGGACGAGGCGGCGCTGACCGCGGCCCTCGACCGCCTGCTCGGCGATGCTGGCGAGGTCGAGCGCCGGGCTGCCGCGGCGGCTGCGGTGGCGGCGGCGGGCGACGGCGTGTTGGACCGTGTGGTGGCCGCCCTCGGTCCCCTGCTGGCCGGGCTCAGGCGCCATGAAGGCGCCTGACTTCTGGGCCGGCCCTGGCGACGGCGGCTGGCGGGCAAAGCTGCTCTCCCCCGTTTCAGCGCTCTGGACCCGGGCCACGCGGCGGCGCCTCGCCCGCGGGCCGGGCTTCGATCCCGGCATTCCGGTGATCTGCGTCGGCAATGTCACGGCCGGCGGCACCGGCAAGACACCCTTCGC
>JAYSCC010000231.1:525-5466 GCA_041915065.1 Zavarzinia sp. | reverse complement strand
CAGGTTGGCGATCATGATCTGGTCGAGGATCTGGGCATGCACGGTCGGATTCTCGATCGGCACCAGGGTTTCGACGCGGCGGTCGAGGTTGCGCGGCATCCAGTCGGCCGAGGAGATAAAGACCTTGGTGTGTTCCGACGGCATCTCGTGGCCACGGCCGAAGCAGACGATGCGCGAATGCTCCAGGAAGCGGCCGACGATCGACTTGACCTGGATATTCTCGGACAGGCCGGGCACGCCCGGGCGCAGGCAACAGATGCCGCGCACGATCAGCTCGATCTCCACCCCGGCCTGGGAGGCACGATAGAGGGCGTCGATGATGTCGGGATCGACCACCGAATTCATCTTGGCCCAAATCTGCGCCGGGCGGCCCTGGCGGGCGAAGTCGATCTCTTCCTCGATCAGGCGGAGCAGTGTCGGCCGCAGCGTATAGGGCGAAGCGGCCAGCTTGGTCAGATGTTCCGGCCGGGCATAGCCAGTCAGGAAGTTGAACAGATAGGAGGCGTCGCGCCCCAGCACCGGATCTGCCGTGAAGAACGACAGGTCGGTATAGATGCGGGCCGTGATCGGGTGGTAGTTGCCGGTGCCGAAATGGGTATAGGTGACGAGTTGGCCACCGCTCTCGCGCCGGACCACCAGGCTGATCTTGGCGTGGGTCTTCAGCTCGATGAAGCCATAGACGACCTGCACGCCGGCCCGTTCCAGGTCGCGCGCCCATTTGATGTTGGCGGCTTCGTCGAAGCGGGCCTTCAGCTCGACCAGGGCGGTGACCACCTTGCCGGCTTCGGCCGCCTCGACCAGGGCCTTCACGATCGGGCTGTCGTTCGAGGTGCGGTAGAGCGTCTGCTTGATCGCCACCACGGCCGGATCCTGCGCAGCCTGGCGCAGAAACTGGACCACCACGTCGAAGGATTCGTATGGGTGGTGGACGACGATGTCCTTCTCGCGGATGGCGGCGAAGCAATCGCCGCCGAAGTCGCGGATGCGCTCGGGAAATCGCGGATTGTAGGGCGGAAACTTCAGTTCCGGCTTGTCGTCGACAATGAGCTGCTTGGTGTCGGCGAGGCCGAGGATGCCGTCGACCACGACGACATCTGCGGGCGATGCCTCCAGTTCCTCGACGACGAAGCGGCGCAGGTCCTCGGGCATCGCCGAGTCGACCTTGAGGCGGATCACCACGCCCTTGCGGCGCCGCTTCAGGGCCGATTCGAACAGGCGGACCAAGTCTTCCGCCTCTTCCTCGATTTCCATGTCGCTGTCGCGGATCAGGCGGAAATTGCCCTTGCCGGTCAGCTCGTAGTTCGGGAACAGGCGGTCGAAGAACAGGCCGACCACGTTTTCCAGGCTGATGAAGCGGATCTCGGCGCTCGGCAGGCGGATGAAGCGCTCGATCTGGCTCGGCAGCGGCAGCAGCGCCTTCATCTGCTGGCCGTCGCCCTTGCGCTTGAGCTGCAAGACGATGGCGAAGCCGAGATTGGGCAGGAAGGGGAAAGGATGGGCCGGATCGATGGCGAGCGGCGTCAGCACCGGGAAGATGTAGTCGAGGAAGCGGGCCGAGAGCCACTCGCGCTCCTCATCCGTCAATTCCTCGGGAGGGAGGACGGCGATTCCGGCCTCGCGCATCTCGCGCGTCAGGTCGATCCAGCAGCGCTGCTGGTCGGCCATCAGCGTGGCCGCCATGGCGTTGATCGCGACGAGCTGCTGCGCCGGGGTCAGGCCGTCGTAGCTCAGGGTCTCGACCCCGGCGCGCACCTGCCCGCGCAAACCGGCGACGCGCACCATGTAGAATTCGTCGAGATTGTTGGCCGAGATCGACAGGAAGCGCAGGCGTTCCAGCAGCGGGTGGTGGACGTTCCAGGCTTCGTCCAGCACCCGGTTGTTGAACGCCAGCCACGAGAGTTCGCGGTTGATGAAGCGCTCGGGGCTGGTCATCGGAATCGCGGGAACAGCCGCCGTCGGATGGGGGGCATGGGCCGGCAGGTCACCGATTTCCGTCGCCGTGCTCACCGCGCTTTCGCTCACCGGATTCTCCTCGTCGTCACAAATATGGCGGGAATGCTACAGGAGCAAAGTGACACTGTTATGGCGCGCCGCCATTCTCTTCCGCCTCACCGGCCACCAACTCACCAGCCACCAGGCGGCGCAGCAGCCCGGGACCGATCTTGCCCCCGGCAGCGAGCGACTCCCGGTCCAAGGCCGCGACCAGGTCGCGCGCCGCGGCCGGAGTCCGGTCGATCCGGGTCACCGCCCAGTCTATCAGCCGTGCCTCCAGGCTCAACTGCCGGTCGGCCAGGAGCTTGCCGATCAAAGCGGCGAGCGTCGCCTCGTCCGGCAGGCCGAGGTTGGCGACCGGCAGGGCTCCCAGGCGCGAGCGGAGGTCGGGCAGCGAAAAAGGCCAGCGTGCCGGCGCCGCGCAAGCGGTCAGCAGCAGGCTGCCCCCCTCTTCCCGGACCAGGTTGATCAGGTGGAAGAAGGCCGCTTCGTCTGCGACTTCGTCGGCCGCCTCGATCAGCACCGGCCGCCCGGCCAGATCCGGCACCGCGGCGGCGTTCAGTGCTGCGGGCTCGACCCGGATCGCCCCGGCGTCACTCGCCCAGACGGTCGAGAGATGGGTCTTGCCCGAAGCCGGCGGGCCGACCAGGGCGAGCACCCGGCCCGGCCAATCGGGCCAGCGGGCCAGCCATTGCACCGCCGTCTCGTTGCCGGCGTGGACGATCAGATCCTCGCGGCCGAGTGCCGTGCGAAACGGCAGGTCGAGGGGCAGCTGGACCGGCGCCGGCCGTTCAGCCGGCATCGTCGCCGCCCTCCCGCTGGCTGATCCGGCCACTGTAATAGCCGCTGGCGAGATAGCGATGCAGGGCGAAGCGGACCAGGACACCGATCGCCGCCGCCGCCGGCACCGCGACCAGGACGCCGACGAAACCGAACAGGGCACCGCCCGCAAGCAGGGCGAAGATGATCCAGAGATCGTGCAGGCCGACGCTGCGCCCGACCAAGCGGGGCTGCACCACCGTACCTTCGAGTCCCTGAACCAGCAGATAGACCCCGAAGATGGCGCCGAGACGGACCCAGTCCAGCCCGAAGGCGCCGACCCCGACGGTCAGGGCCAAGGTCAGACCGACCAAGCCGCCGACATAGGGAATGAAGGCGAGGAACCCCGCGATCAGGCCGATGATCAGGCCGAAATTGAGACCGGCCACGGTCCAGCCGATCGCATAGAGGACACCAGAAATCAGGCAGACCAGGAGTTGCCCGCGCACGAAACCGGCCAGCGCCCGGTCGATCAGATGGGCCTGTTCCCGGATCACCGCGACATGCGGCCGGGGCAGCCAGTCGTCGATCGCGGCCAGCATCTTTTCCCAGTCGCGCAGCAGATAGAACACGACGACCGGGGTGATCAGCATGATCGAGACGAAATCGACCACCACCAGCCCGCCCGACCAGACCCGCGAGACGAGATCGCCGATGATGGCGACGCTGCTCTTGCCGACTTCGGAAAGGCCGGTCGAGACTGCGGTCCGCTGTTGCCGCGTCAGCATGGACATGAGCTGGTCGACGAGGTCGCGCCCGGCCGACTGGGCGCGGTCGATCAGGTCCGGCAGGGCCTGGCTCAGGGCGACGACCTGGTCGCGTATCAGCGGGAAAAGGGCGACGGCGACGACCAGGGCGACCAGCACGCCGCCGACCATGATGATCAGGGTGCCGAGGCCGCGGCCGATGCCCCGGCGCTCGAACCAATCGACCAGGGGATCGAGCAGATAGGCGATCGCCATGCCCACGACGAAGGGCAGCAGCACCGGTTTCAGCGCCCACAGCAGAAGAACGAAGAGTGAGATCGCTCCCGCCCAGAAGGCCAATTGGCGCCTTGCACTCAACTCCGCAGCTCCCGTCCCGACATGTCGGTCAACCAGATCACCAGGTAACGATACCAGGAGATGGTGGTGGTCGCAGCGACCAGCCAGACCAGGATGCTCCGCACCAGATCGGCGACCGGCGGGAAACCGAAGGCGAAATGCGCCAGCACCCAGGCGACCAGGGCGATCTGCATCACCGTGTTCAACTTGGAAACCATGGTGGGCCGGATCTCGACCGCGAAATCCATCGCCGCCGAGAGAAGTACGGCGCCGACGATCAGCAAGTCTCGCGTCACCACCAAGAGCACCAGCCAGACCGGAACATAGGTTTGCCAGCCCAGGGTGACATAGATCGAAACCAGCAATGCCTTGTCCGCGATCGGGTCGAGATAACGGCCGAGCGCCGTCTCCATGCCGCAGCGCTTGGCCAGGAAGCCGTCGACGCCATCGGAAATCCCGGCGGCGACGAAGATCCAGAAGGCGGTCCCATGGCGCTGGTCGATCAGGCACCAGACGATGATCGGCACCGCCCCGAGGCGACCGAGTGTGATCAGATTGGCCAGGTTGATCATGTCCCGGTCCCGCGCGCCCTGGCGCGCCGCCCCGCTATTGGTACAGGAGGTCGGGCCCGCCGGCGCCGGGGGCCGGCGCAGGCGCCAAGGGGGCGAGCGGGGTGAGCGGCGCGATGCCGCCACCGCTGCCGGGTACCGGGCTGGGCGCGGCGAAACCACGGGTCAGGCTGTAGCCACCGCCGGTCAGCGGGCTCAGGCTGACGCCGCGCTGTGCCAAGGCGGAAGCCAGGCTGGCCGGGTCCCCCTGATAGTCGATGCCGACGGTGGCGGATCCGACCACCAGCTTCTTCACCACGAGGCGCTTCACCGCCGGTGTGTTCTCGATCGCGGTGCGCAGATCGCGCCATTCGCCGAGGCCGGAGAAGCGAGCGACCGCTTCGAGGCTGACGGTCGGGCCGGCCGGCACCGCGTTCCGGCTGCGGTAGCGGTCCTGGATCGCGGCCGAGGCGGCGGCCACCGCCTGGTCGAAGGCGCCGACCGGAAAGGAGCCGGTATAGAAAGCTCCCTGCCCGGGT
>JAYSCC010000231.1:0-515 GCA_041915065.1 Zavarzinia sp. | reverse complement strand
GCCTGCGCCTTGCTGCGCCGTCGCCACCAGCGTGCCGCCGGCACCGTAGTGCTGCGCCACCTGGCCGAGGCCGACGGCGTCGCCGGCCAGTGCCGCCTGGGCGCTGAGCGCCTGCATATCGGCGAGATCGCCCTGCGGCACCACCAGGGGCTGGGGATCGGCATTGCCGTTCCGCCGCGCCCAGGCCAAGCGCCACTCGTTGTCTTCTTCCCAGAGGCCGGGCTTGCCGGAGACGTCGAGGCTGAGCGGAATCACCGCCAGCGGGTGGTTCGCCGCCTCTACATAAGAGACGCCGGCTCCCGCCAGCAGGGAATCGATCGCCTCGCGCCGGAATTCGACGGTCAGGAGCGCGGAGTAAGAAGTCGCCGTGGTCTTCTCCTGCTTCACCTCGAAGCCCTGCATGGTCTGGAACACCAATTGATCGGTAACGCGCGGCATCGAACCTTCGGTGCCCGGCGCGGCCAGGCGCTTCAGCAGGGTCTCGAGGGCGTCACGCTGGGCCTTGGTCAGGGCGG
>JAYSCC010000230.1:0-5493 GCA_041915065.1 Zavarzinia sp. | reverse complement strand
CGAAGCCCGTCTCGCCGCTCCAGCCGGCGCTGAGCGGATCGTCCGGGGCCGAGACGACGGGGTGATAGTGCAGGCCGTGCTGCCAGGCGGGCAGGGTGGAGAGATGCTCGCTGCCGCAGATGTCGGCTGCGGTCCGGCCGCCGTAGAAGAATTCGATCCGCCGGGCGGGGTCGGCTCCCAGGCTCCGCGCGATCGAGATCATGGGGGCGAGGCCGGAACCACCGGCAATGCAGACGACGTCGCGCTGGGACTTTTCGATCACATGGGCGAGGCCATAGGGGCCGTCGATCTCGACCGTCTCACCCGGTTGGAGGTCGAACAGGGCGTTGCTGGCGCGGCCGCCGGGTACCCGCTTGATCTGGAATTCGAAGATGCCCTCGGCATTCGGCAGGTTGCTCATGGAATAGCAGCGCCGAAGCCCGTCCGCGGTGCGGAGAATGGCATATTGGCCGGGAATGAATTCGGCCGGCACCGGGCCGCGGAAGCGGAATTCACGGATGTCCCGCGTCAGGTCGCGGGCCGAGACCAGGGCGACCCGCTGAACCCGCGGCGGCACCACCGGGACATAGGCGGCGCTCACGTTGGCACGAATTTCGAGATCACCGAGAGCCCGCGTCTGGCAGGCGAGCACGAAGCCCTTCCGCTTGTCGCGCGCGGAAAGACCGGGGGCGTCGGGCCACAGATTCTCGCTCTCCCCCGAGACGACCTGGATGCGGCAACCGCCGCAGCCGCCCGAACTGCATTCATAGGGAAGGCCGACACCGCAACGAAGCCCCGCCTGCAACAGCGAAGCGTCGTCCGGCCCCTGCACGAAGACGCCGCCGTCCGCGATCTTGATCTGGCAATTGTCCATGGTGCCGGCCCCGCCCTTACCCTTGCGACTTGGGAACGCCTGCGACCCCGAAGTGGGCGCCCGGCACTTCCCGGATGATCACGCGGATCGCCTGGCGCGGTGCCCCGATCGATTTTTCGGCGGCGTCGGTCAGGGCTTCGATCAGGGCACGCTTCTGCGTATTGTCGCGCCCTTCGATCAGGGTGACGTCGATGATCGGCATGGTCATTTCCCCACGGTGATGGCCACGCGGCCGAGTTTTTCGATGTCGGTCTGGACATATTCGCCGACCGAGAGGGCATGGGCGGCAGTGATGCCGCCCGCCATGACGATGTCGCCGGGATTCAGCTTCTCGCCCCATTGTGCGACCATGCGCGCGGCCGCGACCAGCGAACGCACGGGGTGGCCCAGGATCGCGGCGGTCGAGCCGATCTGGCGCGCCGCCCCGTCGACCGAGAGCACGACACCGAGATTGCCGATGTCCGTCTCCGCCGAGACCCAGGAGCCGATGACGAGGCCGGAGGACGAGGAATTGTCCGCGATCACGTCGGGCAGGGCGAATTTGAAGTTCTCGTAGCGGCTGTCGATGATCTCCATCGCGGGCGCCACCGCGGCGACCGCGTCCATCGCCTGGACCGCGGTGACCACGCCCGAGAGCGGCTTCTTCATCAGGAAGGCCACTTCCGGCTCGACCCGCGGGTGGACATAGCGCGACTTCGACAGGCTGGCGCCTTCCTCGAGCAGCATGGCGTCGGTCAGGCGGCCCCAGATCACTTCGTCGACACCGACCTGGATCATCTTGGCGCGGCTGGTCAGGCCCATTTTGACGCCGATCCGCCTTTCGCCCCGGTCGAGGCGGCGGCGGACCGACATGGCCTGGATCGCATAGGCGTCTTCGAAGCCGAGGTCGGGATGGGATGCGGTCAATTGCGCGATCGGGCGCGCATCGCGCGCGGCCGCGTCGACCACGACGGCGAGTTCGGCGAGGGTCGCCATTTTCATTCTCCTTCGAAACGACAGCGCACCGAACCGAGGCCGGAGACCTTCAGTTCGATGGCATCGCCCTGGGCGACGCCGACCAGCGGCCCGAGCGAGCCCGAGAGCACGGTATCGCCCTTCTTCAGCGGGCGGCCGACCTCGACCATCTTTTTGGCGAGCCAGAGCGTGGCGACCAGGGGATTGCCGTAGCAGGCGCTGCCGGCACCGGTGGCGACCGGCTCGCCCCGGCGTTCCATCACCATGCCGCACAGCACGGGATCGAATTCCGACAGCTTGCGCGGCTGCGAGCCGAGGACATAGAGGCCGGCACTGGCATTATCCGCCACCGTGTCCAGGATCTTGATGTTCCAGTTCTCGATCCGGCTCGACACGATCTCGATCGCGGCGACGGCATATTCGACCGCGTGCAACACGTCGGCCAGGGTCAGCCGGTCGGTGTCGAGATCGTCTGACAGGTAGAAGGCGATTTCGCCTTCCACCCGGGGCTGCTGCAGGCGCGACATCGGGATCGCCTCGCCGTCGCCGAAGGCCATGTCGGCGAAGAGCATGCCGTAGTCGGGCTGCTCCAGCCCCAGCATGTTCTGCACCGCCTTCGAGGTGGCGCCGATCTTGCGCCCCACCAGGTGGCGGCCTTCGGCCAGCCAGAACTTGGTGTTGGCTTCCTGGATGGCATAGGCGACGTCGGCGTCGCCTGCCATGCGCTCGCGCAGCGGCTTGATCGGCCGCCCGTCCGCATAGGCCTGGCGGATTTCCGCCGCCGCCCGTTCGATGGTCATAACTTCGGATGTCACGCCCGGTTCCTCAAAGCTTGACGCAGATGTTGGTGAGTTCGGTATAGAACTCGAGGCTGTGCACGCCGCCTTCGCGGCCGATGCCGGAGCGCTTCGAGCCGCCGAAGGGGGTTCGCAGGTCGCGCAGGAACCAGCTGTTCACCCACACGAGGCCGGTGTCGATCTGGCCTGCCACGCGGTGCGCCTTCGACGAATTCTCGGTCCACACCGAACAGGCGAGACCGTAATCGGTATCGTTGGCGCGGGCGATCACTTCGTCTTCGTCGTCGAAGGGGCTGATGTGGCAGCAGGGGCCGAAGATCTCTTCTCGCATGATGGCGCTGTCGTCGCCGAGGCCGGTCCAGATGGTCGGCTGCACCCAGGCGCCTTCGGCGAGCGCCCCCGGCATCGCGGGCGAGCCGCCGCCGGTCACGATCTCGGCGCCCAACTCGCGCGCCTTGTCGTAGTAGGACAGAACCTTCGACTGGTGCTCGCGGCTGACCAGCGGGCCCATGGTGCTCGAAGCGTCGTCCGGCGTGCCGACGACGAGGGCCTCGGCGCCCTTGGTCAGGCGGGCGACGAATTCGTCGAAGACCGGGCGCTGGACGAAGATCCGCTCGGTGCCGAGGCAGACCTGTCCGCTGTTGGCGAAGGCCGAGCGCATGCAGCCTTCGATCGCCTTGTCGAGATCGGCATCGGCGAAGACGATGGCCGGGTTCTTGCCGCCCAGTTCGAGCGAGACGGGACGGATCAGGTCGGCGCCGGCCTTCATGATCGCGGCACCGGTACGGGTCTCGCCGGTGAAGGTGACGGCGTTGACGCCCGGATGCCGGGTCAGGAATTCGCCGGCCGAGCCCGGGCCGAAGCCGTGGATGACGTTGTAGACGCCGTCCGGCACGCCCGCTTCGCGCATCACCTCGCCCAGCAGGGCGGCGGTGGTCGGGGTCTCCTCCGACGGCTTCACGATCACGGCATTGCCGCAGGCGAGCGCCGGGCCGACCTTCCAGGTCATCAGGAGAAGCGGCAGGTTCCAGGGGCAGATCACGCCGATCACGCCCTTGGGCCGCCGCACGGCGTAGTTGATGGCGCCCTTGCCGTCAGGCGTCGGCATCGGGAAGGCTTCCGTCGGCACGTTCTTCACCAGATCGGCGAAGATCCGGAAATTGGCAGCGCCGCGCGGAATGTCCAGATGACGGGCGAGGGACTTGGGCTTGCCGGTGTCGCGGCATTCCGCTTCGAGGAATTCCTCGAAGCGGCGGTTGATGCCGTCGGCGACGCGGTGGAGGATCGCCGCGCGTTCCTCGATCGTGCTCTTGCCCCAGGGACCTTTCAGGGCCTTGCGGGCGGCTTGCACCGCCCGTTCGACCTCGGCTTCGCCGGCTTCGGCGACCTGCGCCACCACCGTGTTGTCGCAGGGATTGCGCTTGTCGAACCAGGCCCGGCCTTCGACATAGGCACCGTCGATGAAATTCAGGACTCTGCTGTTGCTCATACCGAAGTTCCTCAGGTCACGACCGTCATAAAGCGGTCGTTCAGCGCGCGCTCGTAATAGAAGATGGCCTTGCCGACTTCTTCGGTGTGCCAGGTGCGCACCGGATTGTCCGGATAGAAGGCATAGCCGCCGCAGAAGACTTCGTTGCGGTTGCCCGAGGGGTCGAAGAAATAGATCGTCTGGCCGCGGGTGATGCCGTGGCGGGTCGGGCCGATGTCGACCGACATGTTGTAGCGCGTCATGATATCGGCGGCGTGACCGATATCGTTCCAGGATTCGAGCAGGAACGAGCAGTGGTGCAGCTTGTTCTTGCCCTCGAAGCGGACCATGGCGATGTCGTGGGCCTTGGTGCTGCACGACAGGAAGATGGCGACCTTGGTGCCGTCCGGGGTCAGCACCTGTTCGGTCAGGCTGAAGCCCAGGATGTCGGTGAAGATCTCGGCCGTGGCATCGACTTCGTCGCCGTAGATCAGGCAGTGGTCGAAGCGGATCGGCTTCATGCCGCGTGGCTCGGCATGCCAGAGGTCCGGGTTGGTGACCATCGGCGAATGTTCGGCCTTTTCGATCGTGGCGTAGAGCTCGATCCGGTGGCCGGTCGGGGCGATGAAGGCGACGCGGCGGCCGAGGCCGGGCTGCTCGCCCGCCGGCACGTCGATCACCTCGAGACCGGCCCGGATCAGCTTGTCGCGGAAGCCGTCGAGCACGTCCTCGGAGGCGACCTTGAAGCCGAGGTAATCCATGCCGGCTTCGTCGGCCGGACGGAGCACGATGCTGTGGTGGTCGAATTCGTCGTAGGTCTTCAAGTAGACGCGGCCGTCGTCGCCGGTCGCCACCACGTCGAGACCGATGCGGTCGCGGTAATGCTGGAGCGCTTCCTTCATGTCGAGGACGCGGAGCTGGACGTAGCCTGGGCGCAGAACGCCGGAAATAGCCATTGGGGTTCCTCCTGGAGTGCCGTTAGGGCGTTTGATCGGTGTTCGACCGTTCTGCCAGCCGGACCGTGAGATCCGATTGGGGATAGACCCGACAGGCGAGGGCGAGGCCGCATTGCCGGCCCTCGGCGCTGACGTGGCGGGCGCTCATCGGCCCGGTGCGATAGTCGCCCTCGGTGACCTGGATCAGGCAGGCGCCGCAGCCGCCGTTCCGGCAGCCGACCGGGATCGCCTGCCGGCCCTGGCGTTCCATGGCATGGAGCAGCCGATCGCCCGAGGGACAGCGGAATTCCGAGCCGCAGTTCTCGACCTTGATGGTGAAGGGCCGGTCCATCGGGTTCACATCCGCTGCGACAGGGGGCTTCGCTTCGGCCCGCCGTCGTCGGCGCGGGTCAGGAAGCTCTCGGTGTGGATGTCGCGATCGAACAGGCGGCCTTTCATGAGCGTGCGGATCGAAGCGTCGATCAT
>JAYSCC010000229.1:0-5502 GCA_041915065.1 Zavarzinia sp. | reverse complement strand
GGACAACTACCCTTCCGCGACGTCAAGCGGCCGTTGACGCCAGCCGCGAATCCTGCACGATGAAGAAAACATGCGACAAAATGTCCGACCGTCAAAAAACGCTTACAGGGAAACGTCCATGGCTCAACTCGCATCCCCCACCGTCGATGATTACGACCACACGCCGACTGTCCGCCGCATCACCCTGACCGACATCAAGGAGAGCCTGGCCGACGGGCTCGCCGACTACAGCCGCCACATGGCCTTCGGCCTGGGCTTCGGGCTGTTCTATGTCGCCGTCGGGCTGGTCGCGATCTGGGTCTGCTTCGAGATCGGTTGGGGCCACATGGTGTTCCCGGCACTCTCCGGTTTCCTGCTGTTCGGCCCCTTCGCCTCGCTCGGCCTCTATGAGATCAGCCGGCGCGACCAGGACGGCGAGAAGATCGAGGGGACCGAGGTCATCCTCTCCTTCACCCGTCACGGCGGCACCCAGATCGCCCTGGCCGCCTTCCTGCTGCTGATCGCCACGCTCGGCTGGGAGAAGATCTCCAGCCTGATCTACGGCCTGTTCTACGGCATGGAGACGATCGGCCTCGACACCCTGGTGGTCGACGCCCTGACGACCTGGAACGGCTTCCTCTTCGCCGTCACCGGCATCGGCTTCGGTGCCGTCATCGCCGGCGCCATCTTCGCCTGCAGCGTCTTCGCCCTGCCCATGCTGCTCGATCGCGACGTCGATGTGGTGACAGCGGCGATCTCCAGCCTGCGCGCCGTTACCGGCAATCCGCAGGCGATGCTGATCTGGGGTGTCATCGTCTGCGGGCTGACCGCGATCGGCATGCTGGCTGGCTTCATCGGCCTCGCCGTGGTGCTGCCGATCCTCGGCCATGCCACCTGGCACCTCTATTCCAGGGTGCTGCGCGACCGCCGCATGGCCTGACCGGCCGTTCTTCGATCCGACCGCCCCGGCCTCACGGCCGGGGCTTCATTTTTTCAGGCTGCCACGCCCTTGCCGTGCAGGGTGCAGACATGTTCCGTCGTGCCCTGTTCGACCTGCAGGGTCACATGGGCGATCGAGAAGCGCGTCTTCAAGGTCAGCGCCACGTCGTCCACGAAGGCATCGCCCGGATAGCCGGAGGGCATCACCAGATGGGCGGTCAGGGCGCAGTCCGTCGTGCTCATGGCCCAGATGTGCAGGTCGTGAATGCCGGAGACCCCCGGGCATTCCCGCAGATAGTCGCGCACCGCCGCCAGTTCGACATTGCGCGGCACGGCCGAAAGGGCGAGGCCGACCGATTCCGTGAGCAGGCCCCAGGTACCGACCACGATGACCGCGACGATCACCAGGCTGATCACTGGATCGAGCCAGAACCAGCCGGTCACCATGATGGCGAGGCCGGCGATGACGACGCCGAGCGAGACCGCCGCATCCGCCGCCATATGCAGATAGGCGCCCCGGATATTGAGATCGCCCTTGGACCCCGCGACAAAGAGCCAAGCCGAAATGCCGTTCACCACGATGCCGGCGCCCGCAACCAGGGTCACGGTCAGGCCTTCGACCGGAGGCGGCGCCAGGAAGCGCTGCACCGCCTCGACCGTGATGCCGCCGCAGGCGATCAGCAGGAAGACCGCATTGGCGAGCGCCGCCAGGATCGAGGAACTGCGCAGGCCATAGGTGAAACGCTCGCTCGGCGCCCGCTTGGCCAGGAGTGCTGCCCCCCAGGCGACCAGCAGGCCCAGCACGTCCGACAGATTATGCCCCGCGTCGGCCATCAGGGCGGTCGACGAAGCGATCAAACCATAGGCGAATTCGATGCCGACGAAGGCGGTATTCAGCACGATGGCGATGACGAAGGCCCGGCCGTGGTCGTTCGGATCGCCGTGGTGATGATGGCCATGGTGGCCGTGGTGATCGTGGCCCTGGGCCGGGCCGTGATCATGCCCCTCGTGGTCATGGTCATGATCATGGTCGTGGTCGTGATGCGAAGAGGCCATGGCGCGGTCCGGCGGCAATCCTTGATCGGGCGATCATAGCCGATGCCCCACTGCCGGCACCTATCGCAATTTGCGGGTCTGCCGGCGCCAGGTGAGGGGGGCCATGCCGGCCCAGCGCCGAAAGGCGCGGGTGAAGGCGCTCTGTTCGGAAAAGCCGAGCAGGCCGGCGATGTCGACCAGGGTGAGGCGCGGATCGCCGAGATAGTCCTGCGCCAAGCGATAGCGCGTGTCTTCGCGAAGGGTCCGGAAACTGCTGCCCGCCGCCTCGAGCCTGCGGTTCAGCGTGCGCGGCGACAGGCCGAGGGCGGCCGCCACGGATTCGAGGCCGGCACCGGCGTCCGGCAATTGCCGGGCGAGAGCGCGGCGCACCTGCTGCACCATGTCCGCCTCTGCCGGCAGGCGGGCGAGCAGGGCTTCGACCTGGTCCGCCAGCAGCGCAACCAGATCGGCGTCAGAGTGGGCAAGGGGGGCAGCCAGGATCGCAGCCGGAAAACGTACCCGCGTGCGCGCCTGGCCGAAGCGCAGGGGGCAGGCGAAAAAGGCGTCATAGGGTCCGAGATCGTCCGGCGCCGGATTGACGAAATCGACGGCGGAAAGGGAGAGATCGGGCCGGCCCAGGATCTGCCGCGTCGCCTCCACCAGGGTGGCGATCGCCGCTTCGTCGACCAGGGCGCCCGGCCGGCCGCGCTCCGCGCCCCATTCGAGCACCGCCTCGTCGCCCTCGATCCGCCAGTCCAGGCGGTTGATGTCGTTCACCAGGCGCTCGTAATGCTGCAGGCGGACCAGGGCGGCGGCCAGCGTGGCGCTCGATTGCAGGACGTAACCAAGCGGCCCAAGGCTCGCCATGCGGAAGGCCCGGCCGAGGTCGAGGCCGAGCGTCGGCCGCCCCAGCCTGGCCGCGGCGGCGCGCAGCACCGCGCGCCAGGCAGTGACCGGCACCACCACGGCGCCTTCGGCCGCGCGGCGCAGCGCCGGCCCGCCCGGCAGATCCTCGAGGCGGAGGCCGGCTTCTGCCAGAACGCTGTCGAGCGAGCGCAGATAGGCGACGCCGATATGGCCGTCGACCGCGTCGCCGTCCCGCGTGTGTTCCCGTCCCATGGCGGGAAGTGTCAAAAAATCGGCACGAGGCGTCAAGAAGCCGCAGGGACCTTCCGCTATCGTCCGGCACAAAGCGGAGGAGACCGATGCAAGACATCGCGCAGTGGCTGGAGGCGCTGATCGGCGGCCCGGCGGATTGGAAACAGATCATCCTGATCGGCCTGTCACCGGTCTTCGTCGCCGCACTCGGTGTCGAATTCTGGGTCATGAAGCGGCGCGGACGGACCGAACGCTTTCGCTTGGGCGCGATCTTGACCAATTTTAATGTCGGCGGCGCCTATCAGCTCTTCGAGCTGTTCGGCCATGCCTTCGTCTTCATGGCGGCGATGCATTGGATCTGGAACCACCGGATCGCCGACGTGCCGGTGAACGGCTGGACCATCCTGCCGCTCTTCGTGCTGACCGAATTCTGCTACTACTGGTTCCACCGGGCGTCGCACCGGATCCGCTGGTTCTGGTGCGCCCATGTGGTGCATCACAGCGAGGAGAGCATGAATCTCTCGACCGCGATGCGCCAGAGCATGCTCTATTCCCTGACCGGCTATTGGCTGTTCTTCGCGCCGCTGATGCTGCTCGGTGTCCGCCCCGAGGTCACCATGGCGATCTATGCCTGCGACCTCGCCTATCAATATTTCGTCCATACCGAGGCGGTGGGCAGGCTGCCGGCCTGGATCGAATATGTCTTCGTGACGCCCTCGCACCACCGCGCCCATCACGGCCGCAATCCGCAATATATCGACCGGAACTACGGCGGCGTGCTGATCGTCTTCGACCGCCTGTTCGGCACTTTCGTCGCGGAGGAGGAGAAGGTCGACTACGGCATCGTGCGCCAGATCCGCTCGAACAATATCCTGACCCTGAACCTGCACGAATTCATCGACATGATGCGGGACGTAGCGCGTCCCGGGCCGTTCTGGCTCCGCCTCAAGCACCTGTGGGCGCCGCCCGAATGGCAGCGCCCGGTGCCCGCCGCGGCAGCAGGGGCGGAGCAGGGGGCCGTCAGCTCTTGAACTGGCGACCGATCAGCTTCCAGTAGTCGACCGGCATCAGCCGTTCGATGAAACCGGCCGCCTTGGCGTCGTTACCGACCAGCACCCGTGCCTGGCGCTTCTCGACCGCACGCACAATGATCTCCCCCGCCTGTTCGGGCGGCATCTTCAGGAAGGTCTGGAAATTCTTCCGCTGGCGGTCCACCTCCTCGGCATCGATGCTGTTCGGGATGCGGGCGTTCTTGGCGATCGAGGTGGCGATGCCGCCCGGATGCACCACGGTGACGCCGATCTTGGCGCCCTCCATCTCGAGCTCGTGGCGGAGCGCGTTGGAGAAGCCGCGGACGGCGAATTTGCTGGCCGAATAGGCGGTTTGGCCGGGCGGTGCGATCAGGCCGAACAGGCTCGACAGATTGACGATCCGGGCTTCCGCACTCTGGCGCAGGGCGGGCATGAAGGCCCGGGTCATGCGGATCACGCCGAACAGGTTGATCGACAAGAGCCAGTCGAAATCCTCTTCCGAGACCTGCTCGAAGCTGCCGCCGATGGCCACGCCCGCATTATTGAACAGGAGGTCGACGCCGGCATGGTCGGCCAGCACGCGGGCCGGGAAGGCCTTGATCTGCTCGGCATTGGAAACGTCCAGCCGGTACTGCGTGACCTTGATGCCCTTGCCGGCGAATTCCGCTGCGGTCTTGGCCAGCGCCGCCTCATCGATATCGGCGAGGGCGAGATGGCAGCCGCGCTTGGCCAGGGCGAGCGCGATGCCGCGCCCGATGCCGCCGGCCGCCCCGGTGATCACCGCCACCTTGTTTTTCAGATCGAACATGCCTGGCCGCGCTCCTCTTGTCGTTTCGTGCCCGTTTGGGTCCTCATCGCATAATTGACATTGGTGTCATTTTCCAGCGGCGTATGGTGTCCAAGGCATAAAAGGCGGCGTCGACACGCCACAGCCGTCGCGTGTTAACGGAAAATTTCACAACAGGCCGGCAATGTCGGACGCGACAATAAGAAGGCGGTCCGCGCCATGGCGATCAAGCTGAAACTCTTTCTCTTGGCGGCGACGGCGATCCTGATCGTCATCGGTGTCGGTAGCGTCGGCCTCCTGTCCTCGCGGCACCTCGGTGACACGCTGAGCGATACAGCCACGATATCCAAGGCGCAGTACAACTTCATGATGTCGGACATGATGCACGATGCACTCCGTGCCGACGTGCTGGCTGCCTTCATGGAGGGGGCCGAGGCCGAGAAGGTGAAAGGCGACATCACCGAGCACGCCGCTACCTTCCGCGAAGTCCTGGCCGAGAACCGGGACCTGCCGCTGCCGGAGAAGATCAGCCGGGCATTGGCCGAGATCACCCCGGCGCTCGACGCCTATATCGAAGAGGCGAACCGGATCACCGACCTCGCCCTGCGCGACCGGGCGGCAGGCCAGGCCCAT
>JAYSCC010000228.1:0-5531 GCA_041915065.1 Zavarzinia sp. | reverse complement strand
TGGCAGCCCCGAAGATGCCCTGGCGCTGCCCCTGTCCCCGTCCTTCCGGGTGGAGCCGGTCGACGATGATCACGACTATTCCGGCCTGCCCGCGCCGGAAGCGTGCCAGGTCCGCGACCTGATCCGCGACTTCGTGGATTTCGGAAAATAGGGGGCCTCCGGGACCGTTCCGGCGCTATAGTCCCGCCGTTCACGCTATCGCCTGGGAAGGACTGCCGTGGTCGACGACAAACGCCTGGCGGCCGCCCGCCGATTGTTCGAGCATGTGGCGAGCCGGCTCGACGGCTCGATCGCCGTCCGCCTGTGGGACGGCAGTGTGATCCCGCTCGGGCCCGAGGCCGACACGCGCTATCAGGTCGCCTTCGATTCGGCGGCCACCCTGGGCCGACTGCTGCGCCGGCCGACCCTGGAAAACCTGGTGATCCATTACGCCGAAGGTCACGTCGACCTGCTGGGCGGCGACCTGATCGAATTCGTCGAGGCGGCCCAGGCCCGGCGCATGAAGCTGAAATTCCGCGATCTCGACAAGGGGCTGCTGTTCCGCTGCCTGTGGACGCTGGCCCGGACCCCGGCCAAGGCGGGCGCCACCGAACATCGCTTCGGCGCGGACGAGGCGGCCCGCGTGTCCTCCGACCGGCGCCACGACCAGGATTACATCCGCTTCCACTACGACATCGGCGACGATTTCTACCGTCTCTTCCTCGATCCCGAGATGCAGTATTCCTGCGCCTATTTCACCGATTGGGACAACGACCTCGAACAGGCCCAGCGCGACAAGCTGGATCACATCTGCCGCAAGCTGCGCCTGAAGCCGGGCGAGCGCTTCCTCGACGTCGGCTGCGGCTGGGGCGGGCTGATCGCCCATGCCGTGCAGCATTATGGCGTGATCGCCCATGGGGTCACGCTGTCGCAGAACCAGCATGATTTCGCCCGCGCCAAGATGGAACGCCTGGGGATCGCCGACAAGGTGACGATCGAGCTGAAGGACTACCGCCTGCTCCAGGGGCGTTTCGACAAGATCGCCTCGATCGGCATGTACGAGCATGTCGGCATCGCCAATTACCCGGCCTATTTCGGCAAGCTGAAATCGCTGCTGCGTCCGGGCGGCGTCCTGCTCAACCACGGCATCACCCGCCGCGCCAAGGCAGACAAGCGCCGCTTCCGCAAGATCCGGCCGGAGAATCGGCTGATCCTGAAATATGTCTTCCCGGGCTCCGAACTCGATCATATCGGCCATTCGCTGGAGAGTATGGAAGCCGCCGGTTTCGAGATCCACGACGTCGAGGGCCTGCGTGAACATTACGCCCGCACTACCCGGCTCTGGTGCCAGCGCCTCTCGGCCCGGCGGGAAGAGGCGATCGCCCAGGTGGGCGAGGCCAAATACCGGCTCTGGATCGCCTATCTGGCCGGCGTCTCCTTTGCCTTCAAGAACGGCACGCTCCGCCTGTTTCAGACCGTGGCGACCCGGCATCAGAAGAATGCCGCGGTCGAACTGCCGCCCAGCCGGGCCGATCTCTACACAAGGGCCGATCCGCAAAGCCGGGGTTGACGGCGGCCGCGGGCGGCGGATCATCCCCTGAACGAGAAAAGGGGAGGGGGCCATGAAACGCTGGCTGAAGATTGCGATCGGCATGACCGTGCTGGTCGCGGGTGGCTGCCTCGCCGTGCTGAAGGCGGCGAGCGAATCGTCGAAATTGCCGCCCGGCGCCGATTTCGGGCCGCATCCGACCCTGGTCGCGCCGGTCACCGGCCTGGTGCCCACGGTCAATGTCGCCAAGGCGGTGGGCTGGCCGCCGGGCGGTGCCCCGGTCGCCGCACCCGGCCTGAAGGTCACCGCCTATGCGACCGGCCTCGACCATCCGCGTTGGCTCTACCGCCTGCCGAACGGCGACATCCTGGTCGCCGAGACCAACCGCCCCTCGACCGCGACCGGGCTCACCGGCATGGCGGAGCGCTATATCATGGGCCAGGCCGGCGCCGGGGTTGCGGGCGGCAACCGCATCAGCCTGCTGCGCGACGCCGACGGCGACGGCATGCCCGACCTGAAAACTCCCTTCATCGAAGGCCTGAACGCGCCCTTCGGCATGGCCCTGGTGGGCGACACCCTTTATGTTGCGACCGGCGAAGCCTTGATCCGCTTCCCCTACAAGACCGGCGAAACCAAGATCACCGCGGCGCCGGAGCGGGTGGTCGACCTGCCGGGCGGCCCGCTCAGTCACCATTGGACCAAGAACCTGGTCGCCGCCGCCGACGGCAAGCATCTCTATGTCGCGGTCGGTTCCAATTCCAACGTCGCCGAAAACGGCATGGAGGTCGAGACGGACCGGGCCGCCATCCTGGAGGTCGATCCGGCGGCCAAGACTTACCGGGTCTATGCCTCGGGCCTGCGCAACCCGGTCGGCATGGGTTTCGAGCCGGTCACCGGCAAACTCTGGACTTCGGTCAACGAGCGGGACGAATTGGGCAGCGACCTGGTGCCGGACTATATGACCTCGGTCACCGAAGGCGGCTTCTACGGCTGGCCCTACAGCTATTACGGCCAGCATGTCGACACGCGGGTCGAGCCGCAGCGCCCGGATCTCGTCGCCAAGGCCCTGGTGCCCGACTATGCCCTGGGCGCCCATACCGCCTCTCTGGGCCTCGCCTTTGCCGAAGGCACGCTACTGCCGCCGGCCTTCCGCACCGGCGCCTTCATCGGTCAGCATGGGTCGTGGAACCGCGATCCGAGGGCCGGCTACAAGGTGATCTTCGTGCCTTTCGCGGCGGGCAAGCCGGCCGGCCTGCCGGTCGACGTGCTGACCGGCTTTCTCAGCCCCGAAGGCGATGCCTGGGGCCGCCCGGTCGGCGTCGCCTTCGATCGCCTGGGGGCGCTTCTGGTCGCCGACGACGTCGGCAACGCGGTCTGGCGGGTGGCGCCCTGAAGCTACTCAGGTCAGTTCGAAGCGAATGTCCTGGGCGCCTTCCCAAAGCGTCATCTTGCCGAGCTTCACGACATTCTCGAGGTCGCCCTCTATGGTGATGAAATGGTTGCCGGCGAGCTGCCCCATCTTGCTGGCGAAATGGACGCCGCCATAGGCGAGCAGAATCTCGGTCTCGGAAATGCCGCCCGGATAGAGAATGATCTGGCCGGGGGCGGGATAGCTGGTGTGGTTCTCGTAATCGACGCCGAAGTCGAGATCGCCGAGCGGCATCCACACGCCTTCGCCGCTCCAGCGCACGTGCACCACTTTCGAGACGAAGGGCATCTGCTTCTTGAAGGCGGCCACGGTCTTGGGCGCCAGTGCTTCCTCGAAGCGGGCCTTGAAGGTGAAGGGGCCGGCGGTGATCTTCAGTGCGGACAACGCGAATTCTCCTTGGGCGTTTGCGCCGATTACAGTGTAGCCGGGCCGTTCCGTCACCATCAAAGGCCCCTGAAACAGTTTCGCCGAATTCGCGGCCATCGGAAGTTGAAATACGGGGTTATGGCAACCATCGATATCCGCCCCTTCGAGCCTGAAGACCTGATGCCGCTGATCCGCCTGTTCCGGGACAGCGTGCGGCAGGTGGCCATCCGCGACTATACGCAGGCGCAGGTCGAGGCCTGGGCGCCGGACGAGATCGACCCGCTCGCCTTCGGCATGCGCTTCGCCCGGCAGACCACGATGGTCGCGGTCGAGAGCGGGGCGACCGCGGGCTTCGCCACCATCGACGAACGGGGCCATATCGATCTTCTCTTCGTCCATCCCGGGCACCAGCGCCGGGGTGTCGGCCGGGCCTTGCTCTCTGCGGTCGAGGATTGGGCGCGGGTGCGCGGCCTCGGGCTGCTCTCGGCCCACGGCAGTTTCACGGCGCGGCCGCTGTTCGAGGCCATGGGCTTCACGGCGCTGATCAGGCGGCGGGTCGAGATCCGCGGCCAGGCGCTGGAGAATTTCCGGATGGAGAAGCCGCTTCAGACCGACGGGCAGCCGTCCTCGCCCAGTGGCAGCGATTCGGGATTGCCGGGCGCCCAGTGATCGACGAAGGCGCCGGGAATGCCGGTATTGGCGGGGTCGCCGCCGATCGGATAGAAGCGCTCCGCGCCCTTGGGCCCGCCGACTGCGAAACAGGACGGGTCGTCCTTTGCGTTCAGGGTCGGATAGTCGAAGCAGGCGAGAGGCGTGCCCGCTTCGAAGGCCCCGAAATCCTGGGACAGGCTGTCGATCCACCAGGTCCCGGAATGCAGGCATTGGAGCTGGAAATAGGCACTCCGCCCGTCCGGTGCATAGAATTCCTTGAATTTGTCGCCCGAGAGGAAATGGCCGTTCAGCGTACGGTTGGAGAACAGTGCGCGGAGTTGTTCGCTGTCGCGAATCACGTCGGGCTGGGCATGGGCGGGACCGGCCGCGGCGAAGACGCAGAACAGAAGGGCGGCGAGACGGCGGCGGGCCATGAAGGCGATCTCCTCGGCGGACACCTGCCTGATATGCGCCTTCGGCAGGCCCGTGAAAAGCCCGGGGGCTATCGACGCGGCCCGAAGCCGCCTTAAGATGCGCCTCCCAGCAAGGGAGGATCGGATGCTCGCACTGAAAGACCCCAGCCTGTTCCGGGACCGGAACTTCATCGCAGGGCAATGGGTCGGCGCCGACGACGGCGCCACGGTCGAGGTGAACAACCCGGCGACCCTGGAGATCCTGGGCACGATCCCGAAGTCCGGCGCGGCCGAGACGAAGCGGGCAATCGCCGCCGCCGATGCCGCTTGGCCGGCCTGGCGCGCCAAGACGGCCAAGGAGCGCGCTCAGATTCTGCGCCGCTTCGCCGATCTCATGATGGCGAACCAGGACGATCTGGCACTCCTGATGACCGCCGAACAGGGCAAGCCGCTGGCCGAAGCCAAGGGCGAAGTCGCCTATGCCGCCGCCTTCCTCGAATGGTTCGGGGAAGAGGCGAAGCGGGTCTATGGCGAGACCATCCCGGGCCATGCCGCGGACAAGCGCCTGATCGTGCTGCGCCAGCCGGTCGGCGTCGTCGCCGCGATCACGCCGTGGAATTTCCCCTCCGCCATGATCACCCGGAAGATCGGCCCGGCGCTCGCCGCCGGCTGCCCGGTGGTGGTGAAGCCGGCGACCCAGACGCCCTATTCCGCCCTGGCGCTGGCCGAACTCGGCACCCGCGCCGGCCTGCCGGCGGGTGTCCTCAACGTGGTGACCGGGGCGGCCGGCGCCATCGGCGGCGAGCTGACCTCGAACCCGACCGTGCGCAAGCTGACCTTCACCGGCTCGACCGAGGTGGGCAAGGTCCTGATGGCGCAATGCGCCGCCACGGTGAAGAAGGTCAGCCTCGAACTCGGCGGCAATGCGCCCTTCATCGTCTTCGACGACGCCGATCTCGACGCCGCGGTCGAAGGCGCCATCGCCTCCAAATACCGGAACACTGGGCAGACCTGCGTCTGCGCCAACCGCCTGCTGGTGCAGGACGGCGTCTATGACGCCTTTGCTGAGAAGCTGGGCAAGGCGGTCGCCGCCCTCAAGGTCGGCAACGGGGTGGAAGCCGGGGTCACCCAGGGCCCGCTGATC
>JAYSCC010000227.1:0-5556 GCA_041915065.1 Zavarzinia sp. | reverse complement strand
TTGCTAAGGCGGCCCGGCCGCAATCCCCAATGATTGAGTTGGCAGTCGCTTTAAGCAGGACATTTTCCAGCAACAACGGCCGAGACACGGGGGAGGCGTACACAATGCCTCCGGCTTTGGTGGTTTCGGAAGCGAGGCGGCCTCTCGCGTCAGCATTTTGGCATATTATGCCAAGATGCTATCTTGCAGATTCAAGCCAATGCCTGAAGGGACCCTCATGCCCACGCGCAACGTCGTGCTGACAGAACATCATGAGGCCGTCATCGACCGGCTGGTGAAGTCCGGCCGCTATCAGAATGCCAGCGAGGTGCTGCGCGAGGGCCTGCGCCTGATCGAACAGCGGGAAGCGCTCGATGCAGCGAAGCTCGACGCCTTGCGGGAGGCGGCGCGGGTCGGGTTCGGCGATCTGGAGGAAGGGCGTTTCGTCGCCCTGACGAGCGATACCTTGGACGAGTTCGTCGGCAATCTGGGCCGGGAGGCCGAGGCGAGGGTGCGCAAGGCGGGCGTATAGCCGTGGTTGCTGAACTCCGCCTCTCGGCCACGGCCCGGGAGGACATCGTCGACCTGCTCGCCTGGACGACCGAGCATTTCGGGGAACAGGCCCGCTTGCGCTATGAGCGTCTGATCGTAACCGCCCTGCGCGATCTCGCCGAGGATCCCGAGCGGGTAGGCAGCATCGACCGTGCCGAACTCGGCCTGCATGTCCGCATCTATCACCTGCGCAATAGCCGCGACTGGGCGCGCAACGAGAATGGCATCGTCCGCCGTCCGCGGCATTTCCTGTTGTATCGGGTCTCGCCTGCGGGCGTGATCGGCATCGGCCGCGTGCTTCACGACGCGATGGAACTCGAGCGCCACTTGCCGGCGCTCTACGGCGACGAATAGCTCCTATAAGCCGAGGCCCTTTTTCCGGCCCGGGGTCCAGTCGATGCCACCGTCAGGGCGGCCGAGGCCGTTCACTTGCTGGCCGAGGCGCTTCTCGATGGACGGTGACCAGGGCACGAGCTTGAAGCCGAGGCCATCGTCGATCATGGCAAAGCGGCCGGAGGCAAGCGCAAAGCGCCGACGATAGAGACCCGAGATGGGGCTGCCGGGTTCTGGTTGCTCGAAGGCCAGGCCGGTCTCCTTAGTCAGGGTCTTGCCAAGCGCATTGACCTCCCGGCGGCGCAGCGTATCGAGCAGGCTACGGGCATAGACGATGCGCTGGCCGTCTCGCTGAGCGAGGCCTTGTTCGGCGAGATGATCGACCCGCCGCGCCAGCGCCTCGCGCACCTCCGCGCCGAAGCCGGTTTCGGCCAGGGGCACGGGATCGCGCGAGACGGCCTGGCGGTCGAGCCAGGTGGCGCCTGCCGCCGTGACCTGCTGCTCCAGCGAATAGTCCGAGCGAACCGCCAGCGTCATGTGTTGCCGGTCCCCCTTGTCGGTGAACCTGCGCAACTCGACGATCGAACCCGGCGCACTGTCGCCGGCGGCATCGAGGTCGGGCAGGTGGAGGTGATGGGTGCGGCCGTCGGTGCCGTCAACGATGGCGAAGGCAGTGCCTTTCAACTCGTCGTCGAGGCCCCGCTCGACGAGGCGGCCGATGATCGGGGTCTCCTGCTGTTCGCCGGCGAGGACATAGCTCGAGGCGGCGCGTTCGATCCCCTGTTCGGTGAGGCCGCGGTGAATGCGCTTGATGATGTCGCCGCGTTCGCCGAGTTCCCGCAGAGTGGCCTCGGCCTCCTCCGCCATCACCCACTGGCCGGGGCCGAGTTCCCGGGCGAGGCCGAGGGCTTCGAGCTTCCGGAGCCGGCCCACCTTAAGGACATGGAAAGCGTCGGGCTGCTCGTCGGCGCGCGGTGCGAGGTCGATGAGCCCGAGACCGCCATAATGGCGCAACTGCCGGTCGAGCGCGGTCCAGCGTTCGCTTTCGACCTGCTGCTCCAGCGCATGGCGGATCTCATGGTCGGCACGGGGCCCCAACTCCCGCGTGATCAGATCGCGCGCCCGGTCGCGGAGGCCCTGCTTGATATAGTCCCGGGCGATGACGAGGTTCTCGCCGTCGTCGCGCATGCCGCGCACCAGGATGTGGAGATGGGGATGGCCGGTATTCCAGTGATCGACGGCGACCCAGTCGAGCCTGGTGCCGAGGTCCTGTTCGGCCTGGGCCATCAGGTCGCGGGTGAAGCCGCGCAGGTCCGCCATCTCGGGCGCATCGTCGGGCGAGACGATGAAGCGGAAGTGATGGCGGTCGTCCTTGCAGCGTTCGGCGAAGGCCTTGCCGTCGGCATCGTCGGTGGCGGGGCCGAACAGCCTGGCCTTCTCGCCGTCCTGGGTGACGCCGTCCCGGCGCAGATAGGCGATATGAGGAGCGAGCGAGCCGCCGCGCAGGCCGGTGCGGACGACGCGGGCCTTGATCACGGCGCCACGTGTCCGGCTGGTGATCAGCCGGTTGGCGACGACGGCAGCCCGTTTGCCCCGGCCGAAGCGGGAGCGGTTCCCGTTCGAGATCTTCCCGGCCCGGGAGACAGTGCCGCCGGCCTTTCGTGTTGCGGCCAGCGCCTGGGCGACGAAGGAGCGGACCCGCTGGGCCTGGGGCGAACGGATGCGACCCGGCCGGATACGGAAGTCGTCGTCGCCTGTCATCGCCGGATTCCCGCACATCGCCTGAGAAACGCAGATTGCCTCGATTTGGAGGCTGGCCGCAAGGTGCGGTGGAACGGCACACATCGCGGATCATGGGGGTAAGTCCTTGAATATACAGCATCCCCATCAGCCACACCTCGCCTTCCTTTATCCTGCCTTAATGCTGTCGCGTGCCGGCCTTCCCTCCGAACCACGCTGTGATGTCCAGAATTACGATTGGCAACAAAGCACTTCATGGGCGTGCCCTCGGAATGAAGAGACTTGATGAGGCCGGAACGAGACGGGCGACAGCGGCTGTCGAGCCATCATCGGAGGCGCTGTCGGCTTGCCGACGCGGCACCAGCCGATCGTCGGCGGACGACACGCCGGTGGTGATGATGAAGATCGGCGCCGCGGCCCAGGCGTCACCGGCCGGGCGCAGGCCGCCGGCAGCCGGGACCGCAGCCGTGCCGTCGATCGCCGGCTGCAGGGCATCGACATAGGCGACGGTTTCGGAGGAAAGGGCGCGGCCGGTCGAGAGATGGTCCGTATAGCGGCCGGGACCCGCGTGATAGGCCGCGAGGAAACCGGAGGCGCCGAAGCGGTCGTACATCTCGCGGAGATAGGCCGTGCCTGCCATGATGTTGTCGCACGGATCGAACGGGTCCGCGCCCAAGGCGTAGCGGGCGCGAAGATCCGCCCAGGTCTCGGGCATCACCTGCATCAGGCCCATGGCGCCGGCGGTAGAGACGGCGTGCGGGTCGCCGCCACTCTCCGCCCGGATGACGGCACGGATCCAGGCCTCGGGCAGGCCGAAGGCTTGCGAGGCTGCCGCGATGTGCCGGTCGATCCCGCCGTCGTCGATGGGTCTTTCGGTTGCCGCCGCCGCGTCGGCCGGCGGCGGTAGCGAAGCGATGCCGGGAAGGAGAAGGAGCAGGGCGAAGCCCGCGAGCTTCGAGGTCCGGCAGCGAAGCGACGGCATCGGTCAGGCCTGGTCGGCGCGCTTCGACGGGCGGCTCCAGTGCAGCGACCAGGCCGTGCCATCGGCACCGGACTGGAACAGGTTGGCGCGGATCGGCTGCACGAAGACGGGATCGTCGATCTGCAAGGCGAGGAAGTCGCCAGCGCGTTCGCCGATGCGCTTCCAGGCGGCGCCGATCTCCGGTCCGTCGGCATGGTCGAGGTGGATGCGGAAGGCCGGCGAAGCCCCGGCCTCCGCGTGTTCCACGGGCACGAGAACGACGTCGATGTCGAAGGCAAGGCTGCGGATGCGGCCGGTGAAGCCGGTTTCCGTGCAGGTGAACTCACCGATCTGCGGCATGGGATGCTCCTGTCGTCGGGCTTGGGAGGGGAGGGTCGGCCCGCTGTGGCGAGGCCTTCGGCGCGTCACCGGGCGGCTCGATCCAGAGCGGGACGGCGACGCCGATCACGGCAGACAGCGGCAGGGGACCGAAGTAGCGGCCGTCCAGGCTGTCGCGGATCTCGGGGTTCAGCAGGAAGACCTCGTCGGTGCCGAGCCGGTGGCAGCCCTGCCAGACCGGCAAGGCACGGCTGCGTCGGTCGCGCGCCAGCGCACGGGCGACCGGCTTGCCGTCGACCGTGACCACAAGGCCGGTCCGGCACACGGTCTGCTCCTTCAGCGCGACCACATGCTTCAGCAGGGGTACGCCGTCCGGCAGATAGCCGCCGTCCGCCAGGAAGCGTGCCAGCGCTTCGGGCGGGGCCACGGCGACGATGTCGCCGATGGCCGGCGGGGTGCCGGGGCGGAGCAGGTAGAGGCCGATCGGTGTGCTGGCGGAGGCGTTCCACAGCAGGCGAGGTGCCATCGGATGGAGCGCTGGGACGACGAGGGCGGCGGCCGCAAGGCCTGCCGTCACGAGGAGGCCGGCGCGGGTCATGGCCGGATGCTCCGGCGTTTCAGCCAGGCGCGATGGCGAAGCAGCGAGTAGGGGCGCGGCTCGCCACCGGCGAGCAGCCGATGGTGCATGTGACTCCAATGGTCCGGTGCGACGGCGGCAGGCGGAACGCCCTGCGCCGCGATCGCGTCGATCAGGTGGAACACCTGCTCGACCTTCGGCCAGCCCTCGGCGGTCAGCAGGATCTCAGCACCGGGGCGGACGAAAGGCAGGCTCTGGTGCGGAGCACCGGCGGGCAGGGCGCGCAGGATGTCGAGCCGGGAGAACACGGCCCCGTCATCGCTGCCGGTCCAGCGGACGAAGGCGAAGACGGCACCCGGCGGGAAGCCGACGACGCGGCGGTGGCGGTCCAGCATGCGCTCGGCGATGTAGTCGCCGAAGCGCAGCCAGTATTCGCATTGCGTCTCCCGCCAGGTCAGTTCCACCTCGGTCAGGCCGGCGAAGGGATCGGGCGTCATGGCTGCTCTCCCTCGTTCACGGGGAAGTGACGCTCCAGCAGGTCGCGCAGCATGTCGGCGACGGTCAGGCCGCGTGCGAAGGCTGCGATCTTGATCCGGCCGCGCAGCGCCGGCGTGACGTCGATGGTCAAGCGTGCCGTGAAGGCCCGGGCGTCAACCCGGCCTTTCGGCACGGGTGCTTTCACCCAGCGTTCGGCGTCGCCGGGCCGCGCGGCGAAGACGCGCTTGCCCGTCATGGCGCGAGCCTCCCGACCTCGGCGGCAAGGGCCGTGATCTCGCCTGCGGCGATGCTGTCCGCGTCGATCTCCGCGGCGAGACGGCCCGTCTGGGCCGCATCGGCGAAGACGATGCGCTGCCCGACGGTGGCCGCCAGCACGGGCGGATCGTGATCCGCCAGCGCGGCGGCGGTCTCGCGGGCGATCACCGTGCGCGTGGCGCAGCGGTTGAGCACGAAGCGCGCGACGAGGCCCGGCTTGAAGATTAGCGCCTCGTCGAGAAGGCGCAGCATCTCGGCCGAGGCCCAGCCGTCGAAGGGCGAGGGCTGGACGGGGATCAGCACGACCTCGGCCGCCAGCAGG
>JAYSCC010000226.1:0-5558 GCA_041915065.1 Zavarzinia sp. | reverse complement strand
CTGGGTATTCCGCACGGAATAGGTGAGCTGCATCTTCTCGCCGCGCTCGAAGACCGCTTCCGCATCCTTCACCATCTGAGCGTCCAGCGTGTCCGGCACCTCGTTCCGCCCTTCGATCACCGAATGGCGGGCATAGGGGCCGGAGTCCGGCGTGACCAGCAGCGGATTGAGGTCGAGGTCGTCGAGGTGGTGATGGCCGCGCGAGACCTGACGCAGCAGGTCGACCCGGCCGATCGCCTCGTCCATCGAACGAAGACCGAGCGAGGCCAGGATCTCGCGCACTTCCTCGGCGATGAAGGAGAACAGGTTGACCACCTTCTCCGGGTTGCCGTCGAACTTCTCGCGCATCGCCGGGTCCTGGGTGCAGACGCCGACCGGGCAGGTGTTCGACTGGCACTGACGCACCATGATGCAACCCATGGCGACCAGGCTGGCCGTGCCGACGCCATATTCCTCCGCCCCCATGAGGGCGGCCATGACGACGTCGCGGCCGGTCTTGATGCCGCCGTCGGTGCGGAGCTTCACCGAGTGACGCAGGCGGTTCAGCGTCAGCACCTGGTTCGACTCGGTCAGACCCATTTCCCAGGGCAGGCCGGCATATTTGATCGAGGTCTGGGGCGAGGCGCCGGTACCGCCGACGTGGCCCGAGATCAGGATGACGTCCGCCTTGGCCTTGGCCACACCCGCAGCAATGGTGCCGATGCCCGAACCCGAGACCAGCTTCACGCAGACCTGGGCGGTCGGGTTGATCTGCTTCAGGTCGTAGATGAGCTGGGCCAGATCCTCGATCGAGTAGATGTCGTGATGCGGCGGCGGCGAAATCAGCATGACGCCCGGCGTCGAATGACGCAGGCGGGCGATTTCGACCGTCACCTTGAAGCCGGGCAGCTGGCCGCCCTCGCCGGGCTTGGCACCCTGGGCGACCTTGATTTCCAACTCGCGGGCATTGTTCAGATATTCGGCGGTGACGCCGAAGCGGCCCGACGCCACCTGCTTGATCGGCGAATTGGCGTTGTCGCCGTTCGGCCGCGGCTTGAAGCGTTCCGCCCCCTCGCCGCCTTCGCCGGAATCGGCCTTGGCGCCGATCCGGTTCATGGCGATGGTCAGGGTCTCATGCGCCTCGGGGCTGAGCGCACCGAGGGACATGCCCGGGGTCACGAAGCGCTTGCGGATCGAGGTGATCGATTCGACTTCCTCGATCGGCACCGGCTTGCCGGCCGGCTTGAATTCCAGCAGGTCGCGGAGCGCGATCGGCGCCCGGCTGTGCAGCGCCTGGGCGTATTTCTTGTAGAGCGTATAGCTGTCCGTCGCCACCGACTGCTGCAGCAGGTGGATCAGGCTGCCTTCCCAGGCATGAAGCTCGCCGTTCTTGCGGAAGCGGTAGAGGCCGCCCACCGGCAGCGCCGCCACTTCCGGATCGAAGGCGCGGGCATGCAGCTCGAGGACCTTCTTCTGGATGCCGGCGAGGCCGATGCCCGAAATGCGCGACTGCATGCCGGGGAAGAATTCCGCGACCAGGGCGCGGCTGAGGCCGACCGCCTCGAAGTTGTAACCACCCCGGTAGCTCGAGAGCACCGAGATGCCCATCTTCGACATGATCTTCAGGAGGCCCTGGTTGATCGCCTCCTTGAAGCGCGCGATGCAGTCGGCATGGGTCAGGCCCGGGAACAGGCCCCGCGCCAGGCGGTCGGCGATGCAGGCTTCGGCCAGATAGGCGTTGACCGTGGTCGCACCGCAGCCGAGCAGCACGGCGAACGTATGCGTATCCAGGCATTCGGCCGAACGCACGTTGATCGAGGTGAAGGTGCGCAGGCCGCGGCGCACCAGGTGGCTGTGCACGCCGCCGACGGCCAGGATCATCGGGATCGCGGCGCGTTCCTCGGAGATCTTCTCGTCGGTCAGGATCAAATGGCCATAACCCTGGCGCACCGCGTCCTCGGCTTCCTGGCGGATGCGCGAGACGGCGTGGCGAAGGGCGTCCACGCCCTCGTCGGCGGCGAAGGTGCAGTCGATCTCGGCGACGGAATCACCCATCACCTTCTTCAACTCTTCGAGCTCGCCCGAGGAGACCACCGGGCTCTCCAGCACCAGGACGTTGGCCTGCGACGAATCCTGGGCCAGCACGTTCTTCAGGTTGCCGAAGCGCGTCTTCAGGCTCATCACCCGATGCTCGCGCAGGGGATCGATGGGCGGATTGGTGACCTGGCTGAAGTTCTGCCGGAAATAATGATGCAGCGGGCGGAACTTCTCGGACAGCACGGCGAGCGGCGTGTCGTCGCCCATGGAACCGATGGCTTCCTTGCCGTCCTCGACCATGGGCTGGAGGATCAGCTCCATGTCCTCGTGGGAAAGGCCGGCCGCGAGCTGGCGCATGCGCAGCTCCGCCCGCTCGTAAGGCGTCGGTTCCTTGGCCGGCTTGATCTTCTCGTCGAGTTCGACGATCGAGCGCGTCCATTCGACGTAAGGATGCTGGGCGGCCAGCATGTCCTTCACTTCACGGTCGTGATAGAGCCGCCCGTCGGCGAGGTCGACGGCGATCATCTGGCCGGGCCCGAGACGGCCCTTCTCGACCACATTGGCTTCCGGCAGCAGGACCATGCCGGTCTCCGAGCCGATAACCAGGAGGCCGTCGCGCGTGATCGTGTAGCGCATGGGACGCAGGCCGTTACGGTCGAGACCGCCGACGATCCAGCGCCCGTCGGTCATGGCGAGGGCGGCCGGGCCGTCCCACGGCTCCATCACCGCATTGGCATAGGCATACATGGCCCGGTGCGCTTCCGGCATGGTCGACTTCTTCGACCAGGCTTCGGGCACCAGGAAGGTCTTGGCCAGCGGCGCCGAGCGGCCGGCGCGCACCAGGACCTCGAAGACATTGTCGAGGGCGGCCGAGTCCGAACCGCCGGGCTGGATCACCGGCTTGATGTCGTCCGAATATTCGCCGAAGGCTTCCGAGACCATGCGGATCTCATGGCTCTTCATCCAGTTGACGTTGCCGCGCCAGGTGTTGATCTCGCCGTTGTGGGCGAGCATGCGGAACGGCTGCGCCAGCTTCCACTTGGGGAAGGTATTGGTCGAATAGCGCTGGTGATAGATCGCGAAGGACGAGACGAAACGATCGTCCGTCAGGTCCGGATAGAAATTCTCCAGGTCCGCGGCCAGGAACATGCCCTTGTAGATGATCGAGCGGGCCGACAGCGAGCAGACGTAGAAATCGGTCGAGATATTGGCTTCCAGCGCGCGCTTCTCGATCCGGCGGCGGATGATGAAGAGCTTGCGCTCGAACTCGTCGACCGAGAGCCCTTCCGGGTGCTCGATCATGATCTGCTCGATCTCGGGCCGCGTCGCATTGGCCTTCTCGCCGATCACCGAAATGTCGACGGGAACCTGGCGCCAGCCGTAGATGTAGAAGCCGAAGTTCAGGATTTCCTGCTCGACGATGGTGCGGCAGGCTTCCTGCTGGCCGAAGTCGGTCCTGGGCAGGAACACCTGGCCGACCGCGAGGCCGCGCTCGCTCGGCACATGGCCGGTCGAGCGGACATGATCGGTGAAGAAGTCCTGCGGGATTTCGATGTGGATGCCGGCGCCGTCGCCCGTCTTGCCGTCGGCATCGACCGCGCCGCGGTGCCAGACCGCCTTCAGGGCGTCGATACCGGCGCGCACGACTTCGCGCCGCGGCCTGCCGTCGATCGCGGCGACCAGGCCGACACCGCAGGAATCCTTCTCGTCCTCGTGGGAGTAGAGGCCCTGGGCATCCAGGCGTTCCGTTTCCTTCAGCCAGTGGGCGACGAATTCGGAACCGCTCTCGTAATTCTTGCTCATGTCTCGTCCCTCCACCCGGTCAGGAGGCCTTGGCGATGGCGGCCTCCGCCTTCGCCTGCAAATAGGAGTGCATCTGTTCGGCGACATCGCGGCCATCGCGGATCGCCCACACCACGAGGGAGGCGCCGCGCACGATGTCGCCCGCGGCGAAGACACCCTCGACATTGGTCATCTGGGTCTTGAAGTCGACTTTCACGGTGCCCCAGCGCGAGACCGAAAGCTCGGGCGCGCCGAACAGCTTCGGCAGGTCTTCGGGATCGAAGCCCAGCGCCTTGACGACCAGATCGGCCGGCAGATTGGTCGAGGAGCCCTCGATCACTTCCGGCGTCTGGCGCCCGCTCGAATCCGGCAGGCCGAGGCGCATGCGATGGGCCTTCACCGCGGTCACCTGGGTGTCGCCCAAAAATGCCTGAGGAGCCGAGAGCCAGACGAATTCGACGCCCTCTTCCTCGGCGTTCTTCACCTCGCGCATGGAACCCGGCATGTTCTCCCGGTCGCGGCGATAGAGACATTTCACCGATTTGGCACCCTGGCGGACCGCCGTACGCACGCAATCCATCGCGGTGTCGCCGCCGCCGATCACGATCACGTTCTTGCCGTTGGCGTCGAGCGCGCCGGATTCGAATTCCGGCACCGTGTCACCGAGGCCGACCTTGTTCGAGGTGGTCAGATAGGTCATGGCCGGCACCACGCCGGCGAGGCCCGAACCCGGCACCGCCACGTCGCGCGCCTTGTAGACGCCGGTCGCGATCAGCAGGGCGTCGTGCTTCGCCTTGAGGTCGGCGAGCGAGGCATCGCGGCCGATCTCGAAATTCAGGTGGAAGCTGACGCCCTGGTCCTTCAGCAGGTCGGCACGACGCCCGATCACCTGCTTTTCCAGCTTGAAGCCCGGAATGCCATAGACCAGCAGGCCGCCGACGCGGTCGTAACGGTCGTAGACATGGACCGCGTAACCCTTGGCGCGCAGCATTTCGGCGGCGGCGAGGCCGGCCGGGCCGGCACCGATGATGCCGACCGACTGGCCCAGTTCCTTGCGCGGCTTGCGCGGCTTCACCCAGCCGTTTTCCCAAGCGGTGTCGGTCAGGAATTTCTCGACCGAGCCGATGGTGACCGAGTTGAAATCCTTCTCGATCACGCAATTGCCTTCGCACAGGCGGTCCTGCGGGCAGATGCGGCCGCAGACTTCCGGCATCGAATTGGTCGCCTGCGACAGTTCGTAGGCTTCCTGCAGGCGACCTTCGGCGGTCAGCTTCAGCCAATCCGGGATATTGTTCGAGAGCGGGCAGTGGACCTGACAGAAGGGGATGCCACATTGCGAGCAGCGGCCGGCCTGGGCCTGGGCGGAAGGCTGAACGAAGGTCGCGTAAATCTCGGCGAAGTCGTTGACGCGCTCTTCGGCGCTCCGCTTCGGCGGCATCTGCTGCTCCAGCGACACGAACTTCAGCATCTTGTTTTCAGCCATGGCGCACTCCATCGCGGCCCAGGTCAAACGCACCCGGCCTGGCAGTCGGCTCAAGGGCGCGTCACGGCGGTCCCGGCGCGTGGCGCCGGTTTCACCCGTGTTGATACCTGCAATTTTCCTGATCGCAAAGCAAAAAAGTGCCGATAGGTAAACTTCCCTGTCCTAATTTTCAGGGGCGCATAGGAAGTCGGCACGCCGCGCTTAGATTTTAGGCAGAAATAGTTCCGCTTTGCGACCTATATGGCAATGCGGCATGTCCAGCCGGCCTCTGCCGGCG
>JAYSCC010000225.1:0-5582 GCA_041915065.1 Zavarzinia sp. | reverse complement strand
GCCGAGATCCTGCCCCGCGTCGCGGCCGGCGAGGATCTGGCGGCGGGCTGACGGCGATGTACCACCTGACCGGCTCCTGCCACTGCGGCACGATCGAGATCACCATCGGCCTGCCCAAACCGCCGGCCGATTACCGCCCGCGGGCCTGCGACTGCAGCTTCTGCACCAAACATGGCGCGGCCTATGTCTCGGACCCGGCGGGTAGGCTCGGCATCGTGGTGAACGAGCGCGGCCAGGCCCACGAATACAGCCAGGGCAGCGGTAGCGCGCGCATGTTGCTGTGCCGGAAATGCGGGGTGCAGATGGCCGGTCTCTACCGGGACGGCCCTCGTCTCTTCGCCGCGATCAACGTGCGCATGATCGATGGCGCCGCCACCTTCGGGGATAGCCAAGCGGCCTCGCCCCGGAAGCTGAGCCCGGCCGAGAAGGTCGCGCGCTGGAAGAGCCTCTGGTTCGCCGATGTCACCTTCGAGGTGGCAGGCTAGCGCCGCCAGCGCTTCGGGGGCGGCGGCGGTGCCTTGGCAGCCGGTTTCGGCGGTGGGGGTGGCGGCGCCTTCATCGGGGCGACCGGGCCGCCGTCGGCGATCTCGGCCAGGCGCAGCACCAGGTGGAAGGCGCCCTTCAGGCGCTTGTCCAGCTCGTTCCAATCCTGCAACCAGACGAGTTTCTGATCGGGCCGGAGCTTGATCGTGCCGGCCGAGCCGGAGAGCCATTGCACCAGGCCGGCCGGATTGGCGAAGGCCTGGTTGCGGAAGGTCACCGTGCCGCCCTTCGGCCCTGCATCCAGCTTCTCGACCCCGGCACGCTTCGCCAGTGCCTTCATCTCGACGATGGTGAGCAGGTTCTTCACCGCGTCGGGCAGCGGGCCGAAACGGTCGATCATCTCGGCCGCGAAACCGTCGATCTCGGCCCTTGTTTCGAGCTTGGAAACGCGGCGGTAGAGACCCATGCGGAGTTCGAGGTCGGCGACGTAATCTTCCGGGATCAGCACGGATGCGCCGACATTGATCTGCGGCGACCATTCGCCGTCACCGATGCCGTCGTCGACCCCGCCGGCCATCTTGGCCTTGAGGATCGCCTCTTCCAGCATCTCCTGATAAAGCTCGAAGCCGACTTCACGGATGTGACCGGACTGTTCCTCGCCCAGGAGGTTGCCGGCGCCGCGGATGTCGAGGTCGTGGCTCGCCAGGGTGAAGCCGGCGCCCAATTCTTCGAGCGATTGCAGGACTTCGAGCCGCCGCTCCGCGGTCGCCGAGAGTTTCATCCGCGGCGGCACGGTCAGATAGGCGAAGGCGCGGTTCTTGGACCGCCCGATACGGCCCCGGATCTGGTAGAGCTGGGCCAGGCCGAACATGTCGGCCCGATGCACCACGAGCGTATTCGCGGTCGGAATGTCGAGGCCGGATTCGACGATGGTGGTCGACAGCAGCACGTCGTATTTGCCGTCGTAGAAGGCGTTCATCACGTCTTCCAGCTCGCCCGCCGGCATCTGGCCGTTGGCCTTGACGAATTTCACTTCCGGCACGTGCTCGCGGAGGAATTCGGCGGCATCGTCGAGGTCGGCGATGCGCGGCACGACATAGAAGCTCTGCCCGCCGCGGTAATGTTCGCGCAGCAGCGCCTCGCGCAGCACCACCGGATCGAAGGGCATGACGAAAGTGCGCACGGCCAGGCGGTCGACCGGCGGCGTGGCGATGATCGAGAGTTCGCGCACGCCCGACATGGCGAGTTGCAGGGTGCGCGGGATCGGCGTCGCGGTCAGGGTCAGGACATGGACGTCGGCCCGGAGTTGCTTCAGGCGTTCCTTGTGGTTGACGCCGAAATGCTGCTCCTCGTCGATGATGAGAAGCCCGAGGTCCTTGAAGGCGATCGCCTTGCCGAGCAGGGCATGGGTGCCGATCACGATGTCGACGTCGCCCCTGAGCAAGTCCTTCTTGGTCTCCCCCGCTTCCTTGGCGGTGACCAGGCGGGAGAGCTGTTCGATCCGCACCGGCAGGCCGGCGAAGCGCTTCTTGAAGGTGGCGAAATGCTGGCGGCACAGGAGCGTGGTCGGCGTCACCACCGCGACCTGCTTGCCGGAGAGGGCGGCAACGAAGGCCGCGCGCAAGGCGACCTCGGTCTTGCCGAAGCCGACGTCGCCGCAGACCAGCCGGTCCATCGGCTTGCCCGAGGTCATATCGGCCATCACGTCGGCGATCGCCTTGAGCTGGTCCTCCGTCTCCTCATAGGGGAAACGGGTGCAGAATTCCTGGTAGAGCCCGTCGCCGACATCGAGCCGCGCCGCCGTCTTCAGGGCGCGCTTGGCCGCGATCTCGATCAGATGGGTGGCGATCTCGCGGATGCGCTTCTTCAGCTTGGCCTTGCGCGCCTGCCAGGCGCCGCCGCCCAGCTTGTCGAGCTGGACCTCGCTGTCGCCCGCGCCGTATCGGGTCAGCAGCTCGATATTCTCGACCGGCAGGAACAGCTTGTCGCCGCCGTCATAGGTCAGATGCAGGCAGTCGTGCGGTGCGCCCGTGACCTCGATCGTCTTCAGGCCCTCGAACCGGCCGATGCCGTGATCGACATGCACGACGAGATCCCCGACCGAGAGGGTGGTGGCGTCGGTCAGGAAATTGTCCGCCTTGCGCGCCCGGCGGGAAGCCCGGATCAGGCGGTCGCCCAGCAGGTCCTGCTCGGTCACCACGGCCAGATCGTCGGTCTCGAAGCCGCGATCGATATTGATCACGGCGAGCGCGACGCAGCCCTTGGGCAGCTCGGCCAAGTCCTTCACGCCCTCGATCGCGGCCAGCGGCTCGATGCCATGGTCGCGCAGCACCATCTGCAGGCGGTCGCGCGAGCCGATCGAGGTCGCGGCGATCAGGGGCCGCTTGCCGGCGGCGACGATGCCGGCCAGATGGCCGCCCAGCGCCTTGTAGGGTGTGCCGCCCTGGGCCCGTTCGGGTGCAAAATCACGGCCCGGCTTGGCCTTGACGTCGAGCGCCGCCTTGGGCGACGCGAAGGGTTCCAGCACGCGCACGATGCGCCGGTTCAGCGCGTCTTCCAGGCTGCCGCCGGTCATGTACAGAAGCCCCGGCGGCGGCGGCTTGTAGACCGTGCCCTGGGCCACCACCGTCTTGGTCTCGCGCGCGGCGACGCGGGCAGCGTGATAGTCGGTGACCAGGGCCAGGCGCGCCTCGACCGCGGGGTGGAACTGGGCGTCCTCGGTCACCAGGGCGCCGGGGCAATAGTCCAGGATCGTGTCGAGCCGGGGGTAGAACAGGGCCAGCCAATGTTCGACGCCGGCATGGCGCCGCCCAGCCGACACCGCCTCGTAGAGCGGATCGTCGTCGGTCACCGCGCCGAAGAGTTCGACATAGGCCTGGCGGAAGCGGCGGATCGAGTCCTGGTCGAAAGGCACTTCGGAGGCCGGCACCAGGGCGATTTCCTCGGCCTTGCCGGTGGTGCGCTGGCTCTCGGGATCGAAGCGGCGAATGGATTCGATCGAATCGCCGAAGAAGTCGAGGCGGTAACCCTCGGCCTCGCCGGGCGGCAGGATGTCGACGATGCCGCCGCGCACGGCGAATTCGCCCGCATCCGCCGCCGTGCCCGCCTTGGTATAGCCGACGCGGGCGAGGAAGCGGGTCAGGTCCTCGATATCGAGTTCCTGGCCGGCGCGCGCCCGGATCGTCTCGGCCGCGATGGCGGCGCGGGGCGGCAGGCGCTGCAAGGCCGCCTCGACCGAGACGATGACGACCCTTCCGCCTTGCGTGGTCTTGGGCCGGGCCAGGCGGCTCAGCACTTCCATCCGGCGGGCGACGATCTCGGCCCCGGGGGAAACGCGGTCATAGGGCAGGCAGTCCCAGGCCGGCAGGACCAGGACTTCGAGCCCGGGCGCGAAGAATTCGAGCGCTGCCACCAGGGGGGCGAGTCTCGCCTCGTCCCGCGCCAGGTGCAGCACGTCGACGGTCTTCGCCATCTCGGCGATGACCAGGGCATCGGCCCCTTCCGGCGCTTCGGCGATGGTGAGCCGGGGCCGGTCGTCGAGAATCTTGGGCGGGATGATCACGGTCGGTGGTTATAGGGCTTGAAGGCCAGAAGAAGGTCGAGCACGGGGCCCTTCACCCGCTCGGGGATGGCAGCGGTGCCGGTCAGCCAGGCATAGATGTCCGGATCCTCCTCCTCGAGGAGGCGTTCATAGGCGGCGATCTCGGCCTCGCCGAAACCGGGCACATAGGCATCGGCAAAGGGGCCGAGGATGACGTCCGTCTCCTTGGTGCCGCGATGCCACGACCGGAACCGCGCCCGCCGCCGCCTGATATCCAGCTCGTCTTCCTGCATGGCCGCAACATATAGGGCGCCCATGCGCCGGTGTCACCTGCGGCCTTGGGTGACCACCTCCAGGAAGTGCTCGACGTCGCCCGGCGGATAGCCCAACAGGGCACCGATCACCCGCTCCAGATCCGGACGCCAGCCGGACAGGCCCGAATAGATCGATTGGACCAGGCGCAGCGCCGGGATGCGCCAGGCTTCGGCCGGCAGGGCGAAATAGACATGCAGCAGGCGAATATTCCGGCCGTCGGGCGCCGTCTCGTCGCTCCAATGGTCTTCGCGCAGGAGACGATGCTCCGCCACCAGGGCGGCCGCTTCTTCCTCGGAAAAATAGGCGATGGTGTCGAGCTCTTCGGCGGGAATACAGAAATAGGCGAGTGGCTTCACGCCGGCGCGCATCAGCGCGATCTCCTGCCCCTCGTGAGGGCCGATGGCAGTGCTCACCCCTCCGGCCAGAAGGTTTCGTCGACCGTCTCGTCGAAGGTCCAGGGGCAGGACGCGGGCATGGCCGCATCGCCGAGGCCGGTTTCTGCGCCGGCCTCGATCGCCGCCCGTCCGTAGGCACGTGCCACGGCTTCGGGCAGCAAAGCGCGCAGGCTCGGATTGTCGGCCAGATGATCGGCCAGTTCGCGGCGCTGGATTCGGATCGTCGCCTGCCAGGACGAGCCTCGGTGGCCCGGCTGAAAACGCCATTTCAGGAGATGGGCGAGCAATATGGTCAGCCGGTTCACGAGTTCGCGCCGCTCGCTTCGCCCCATGCTCTCGATTTCCTCGGCGATATGCTCGACGTCGGCGGCAGCGAGCTTGCCGGCACGGAGCAGCGCCGCCTGTTCTTCCGCCCAGGCGTGAAAATCACGCTCGTAGAGGCTCCGGTTCGCGACCGCCATGGCGTCATCCCGCGCTACTCTTGGAGAGTATGGGCAAGCATCGCCCCGATCACAAGATCGAGCGCCCCAGCTTGAGCCCAGGGGGAGAAACCGATAACCATTCCCCATACGCTCGAGCGGAAGACGCCATGAAGCATCTGACTCAGGACGAGGATGGTGTCTGGGACATCCAGCGCTATTTCGCCTATTTGGAAACCATTCGGGACGAACTGACGGACTCGCTCCGCGCCTTCGCCACCGATATCGGCAACTACAGTTTCTCGAGCCCGACCAGCCTGCACGATGCTGCGCTGAACGCCTTGACCATCCGCGAAATTGCCGGCGATGGCGGGCGACGCACGATCGCGATCGAGACGGCCTATCTCGGTCCGGAAGGGGATAGCGAGA
>JAYSCC010000224.1:0-5592 GCA_041915065.1 Zavarzinia sp. | reverse complement strand
TGAGCGCCTTGGCCGGAAGCGTCGGGGCGGAAGAGTTGATGATGGTCACCATCACCTATGACTTCGCCGCCCGACTGCGCTCTTACGAGCTGCTGGCGCCCGGCACCTGGTGAGGGGGCCACCGCCCCATCAGGGCCGGGGCGGCGGAGCGCCGTCCGGCATCGGGCCTTCCGGCGGCGGACCGTCCGGCGGCGGGCCGCCATGTTCGACCCCTTCCGGCCGGGGCGGGCGGCCGTCTTCGGCCCGGCCCGGCTTGAAGCGGCGGCGATCCTCGACCGAGAGTTTGCTCGCCGCCTCGACGAAGGCGCGCTGATAGCGGGCCTGGATCGCGGCATTCTGCGCATTCATATGGTCGAGCGCCGCGGCCAGCGCCGCCTGGTCGAGCGGATCGGCCTCGAGTAGCGCCTTGACCTGTTTCCGGCTCTCGCGCAGCGCCAGGAATTCGTCGCGCAATTCCTTGCGCGCGGCCCGCATCGTCTCGCGCACCACATCCCGCCCCTCAGGCGAGAGCTGGCCGAACAGACCCTCGGTGGCGCTAGGCCCGCCCAGGGCGAAGGGCGGCGGTGGCGGCGGGCCCCAACGGTGGGCGACGACGATGCCGGCGACCACCAGGTTGGCGCCCAGCGAAACCACCAGGGCGACGATCAGGCCGATGAACCAGCGGCGATCAACTGTCATAGGAATCTCCCGCCGTCAGGGCCTGAAGCTCGAGGCTCGCGGCGTCGTCGCCGGCATAGGTGGTGAGGGGATCGCCGACCAGGCCCGACCAGCCGGCGAAGACACCGACCAGCAGCGAGGCGGCGAGCGCGAAGGCGGCCGGCGCCAAAAAGCGGCGCGGCCGGAAAGGCACGACATTGTCGCGGATGCTCTGGCCCGTGGCACGGGCGGCGGCCAGGATGCGGGCCTTCAGATCGGCCACGTCCGGCGCCGGGCGGCGTACCAGGCGATCGAGCCGCTGCGCCTCGTCCAGCAACAGCCGGGCAGCCGACGAGCTGGCGAGCAGGCCGCGCGCCTCGATCGCCAGGACGGGCGGCCAAGTTTCGAGATCGGGACCCAGGCGGTCCAAGAGTTCGGCGAAATGCTTGTCGGTCATCGGTCGGGTCATGATCAGCCGGCCTCCGCCGGAGCATAGTCGGCCAGGCTGGCGCGCAAGGCGCGCCGGGCCCGGACAAGAAGGGATTCGAGAGCGCCTTCGCTGACGTCCAGCACGGCCGCCGCCTCGGCCTGGCTGAAACCGTCGACCAGGCACAGCCGCACGGCGCGCGACTGGCGCTCCGGCAGGCCGCCGAGGGCGGCGTCGAGGGCGCGGGCGAGTGCCGCCCGTTCGGTGGCCGCCTCCGGATCCTCGCCGGGATCGACCGGTTCCGGGATGTCGTCGAGCGGGGTCGGGCGCGCCTTCCGCATATGGTCGAGGGCAAGGTTCATCACGATCCGCCACAGCCAAGTCGAGACGCGCGCCGTCGGCTGCCAGGCCGCGGCCCGGGTCCAGACCCGCAGGAAGGTTTCCTGTGCGATCTCGTCCGCGATGGCGCGGCTGCCCGTCACGCGCTGCGCCAGGGCGACGGCGCGCGACAGGTGGCGGTCCATGAGCAGGGCGAAGGCCGCCTCGTCGCCGCCGGCAATCCGTGCCATCAACAAGTCATCGTCGGGCACCGAAGTCGCGGGCGAGATGCCCATCATCCTGTCCTGTCATGCGTCCTGTTACGGTCATGGAACGCGCGGGGCGGCAGATTCCTGCGCCGGCCCCTTTCGCGGCGCGCCGGGCTTCGCTAGCTTCGGCTTGGGCGGGCTCGTTGCGCAGGAATCTATCATGGGTGAGACGCAACTGCGCGAACCGCTCGACGATCGCATTGCCGGATCGGACGGGGAACTGCACGACGATATCGTCGCGGCGCTCGACAGCGGCGAGGCCGAGGCGGTGCGCGGCCTCGCCGGCGCCCTCCATGTCGCCGACCTGGCCGACCTGATCGAGCATCTGTCGCACGACCAGCGCCGCGTCCTCTTCGCCGCCCTCGGCGACGACCTCGACCCCGAACTCCTGTCCGAGTTGCACGGCCCGGTGCTGGCCGAAGTGCTGGACCTGATCGGCCCGCGCGAGACCGCGGCCGCACTTTCTCAGCTCGACACCGACGACGCGGTCTATGTCCTCAACGAATTCGACGACGAGCAGCAGGCCGAAGTGCTGGCCGAACTGCCGGCCGAAGACCGCGCCACGCTTCAAGAAGGCCTCTCCTATCCGGAAGATTCCGCCGGCCGGCTGATGCAGCCCGACGTGGTCGCGGTGCCGGATTTCTGGACCGTGGGCCGGCTCCTCGAGTTCCTGCGCAACGAGGCGGAACTGCCCGACCGCTTCTTCGAGATCGAGATCGTCGACGGCGAGCGCCGCCCGGTCGGCAAGCTGCCGCTCGACCGCGTGCTGCGCTCCAATGCCGACCTCGCCCTCGGCATGATCATGGAAGAGGCGGAGCATCTGATCCCGGTCGACATGGACCAGGAAGAAGTCGCCTTCCTGTTCCAGCAATACCGCCTGGTTTCCGCCGCCGTCGTCGACCGCGAGGGCCGCCTCGCCGGTGTGATCATGGCCGACGACGTCGCCGACGTGATCGAGGAAGAAGTCGAAGAGGACGCCATGCTGCTCGGCGGCGTGGCCGACACCGACATCCAGGAATCGGTCTGGACCACGACACGGACGCGCTTCGCCTGGCTCTTCGTCAACCTGGGCACCGCCTTCCTGGCCTCGGCCGTGATCGGCCTGTTCGATGCCGAGATCGAGAAGATCGTCGCGCTCGCCGTGCTGATGCCTATCGTCGCCTCGATGGGCGGCAACGCCGCGACCCAGACCCTGACCGTCGCCGTCCGCACCCTGGCGACGCGCGAGCTGACCTCGACCAACGCCAAGCGCGTCGTGCTCAAGGAAGTGCTGGTCGGCGCCATCAACGGCCTGGTCTTCGCCGCGATCGTGGGCGCCATCGGCTTTGCCTGGTTCGGCGACTTCGATCTCGGGATCGTCTTCGGCCTCGCCATGATCATCAATATGGTGGCGGCGGCACTGGCCGGCGTGCTCGTCCCCCTCACGCTCGAACGGGTCGGGGTCGACCCGGCCGTGGCTTCCGGCGTCTTCGTCACCACGGTGACCGACGTCGTCGGCTTCTTCGCCTTCCTCGGCCTCGCCTCGGTCATTCTGCTGTGACGGGTGACAAACGGGCGGCGAGAGGCTAGACCCTTGCACGTTTGGCCAGCGGGTTGCCCACCATGGATCTCAGTATCGTCATTCCGGCCCTGAACGAGCAGGAAAACGTCGTCCCCCTGCTGGACGAAGTGTTGGCGGCATTGCGTCCGCTCGCCATCGCCTTCGAGGTGATCTTCGTCGACGACGGTTCGGACGACGCCACCGCGGCCCGGCTCCAGGCCCGCATGGCCGATACGCCGGAACTCCGCCTGGTGCGCCATGCCCGGCGCTATGGCCAGAGCATGGGCGTGCGCTCGGGCGTGCTGGCCGCCAAGGGCATCTGGATTGGCACGCTGGACGGCGACCGCCAGAACGATCCGGCCGACCTGCCCAAGCTCTGGGCCGTTGCCAATGGGCCGGAGCAGCCGGGCGTGATCGCGGGCGAGCGAATCAAGCGGAACGACAATTGGCAGAAGCGCTATGCCTCGCGCTTCGCCAACTGGCTGCGCCGCAAGCTGCTGAACGACGGCACCAAGGACACCGGCTGCGGCCTCAAAATGTTCCGCCGCGACCTGTTCATGGAATTCCCGCATTTCGACCATATGCACCGCTACCTGCCGGCGCTGGCCCGCCGCCATGGCGCCAAGGTCGTGCCGGTGCCGGTGAACCACCGGGCACGGGAAGCCGGCAAGTCGAAATACGGCACGCTGGACCGCGCCTTGGTCGGCGCGACCGACCTTTTCGGCGTCTGGTGGCTGATCAAGCGCTCCCACTTCCCGATCCGGCTGCGCGACGATGGCGGCGCCCGCTGAACAGGCGGGCACGCCCTGGGCCAGGTTCCTGGCCCTCGTCCTGCTCTGCCTCGCCGTCCTGACCCCGGGCCTCGCCGCCCTGCCGCCGACCGACCGGGACGAATCCCGTTTTGCCCAGGCCAGCCGGCAGATGGCGGAGACGGGCAATCACGTCGACATCCGTTTCCAGGACGTGCCGCGCTACAAAAAGCCGATCGGCATCTATTGGCTGCAGTCGGCCGCGGTCGACCTGGTGGGCGAGGGCGCGGCCAGCCCGATCTGGGTCTACCGCCTGCCCTCCCTGCTCGGCGCCATGATGGGCGTCCTGCTGCTCTACGGTTTCGGGCGCCGTTTCGCGGGCGAGAACGTCGCCTTTGCCGCCGCCGCACTGCTGGCCGCGGCCCTGACCATGAATATCGAGGCGCGTCTGGCCAAAACCGACGCCATGCTGCTCGGCTCGACCGTGGGCGCCTTGGCCGCCTTCGGCCTGGTCTATGTCCGGCGGGCGGCGGGGGCTGCCGTCTCCGCCTGGGTGCCGCTGGCGGGCTGGGCCTTCATGGGCATCGGGGTGTTGATCAAGGGGCCGATCACGCCGCTGATCGCCGCCCTCGCCGTCGTCAGCCTGGCTATCGCCGACCGCGGCAAGGGCCGCACGCTCGACTATCTGAAGGCGCTCCGCCCACTCGCCGGCCTCGTCATCGTCGCCGCCATCGCGGTGCCCTGGATCGTCGCCATCACGCTGCTGACCAAGGGTGCCTTCCTGGCCAATTCGGTCGGCGGCGACCTCGTGCCCAAGCTGCTCGGCGGGGAGGAGAGCCACGGCGCCCCGCCCGGCTATTACTTTGTCACCATGTCCGCCATGCTGTGGCCCGGCGCCGTGCTGGTCGGCCTCGGCATTCCCTGGGCCTTCGCGAAGCGGCGGGAGCCTTGGGTGCGTTTCTGCCTGGCATGGGCCGTGCCTGGGTTTCTGCTGTTCGAGCTGGTGCCGACCAAGCTGCCCCATTACACCCTGCCCTATTTCCCGGCCCTGCTGCTGCTCGGCACCGCCGCGGCGCTGGACGGTTTCCGGCCGGAGTCGGGGCTCGGCAAGGCCTGGCGGTTCCTGGTCCTGGCCATCTTCGGCGCGGTCGGCATCGCTCTCGGCGGCGGCCTGGCCGGGCTCGAATGGCATTTCGCGGGTAGTCCCGGCATCGCCGGCCTCGCCGCCGCCGCGGTCGGCGCGATCGCCACCGCCGCTTCCCTGGTCCTGCTGGCGCGCGGCGCCGCCGGGCGGGCGATCCCGGTCATGGTGGTCGGCGCCGCCTTCCTCTATGGCGCCGCCTTCAGCGCGATCCTGCCCGGGATCGACGCGCTCTGGCCGGCGCGCGGCGTCCGTGCCGAACTCGACCGCCTGGGCCTCGCAGGAGCCCCCACCCTGGTCGCCACCGGCTACGGCGAGCCGAGCCTGGTGTTCGAGACCCGGACCGACCTGAAGATCACCGGCGCCGAAGACGCTGGCCGGATCTTCGCCGCGACCCCGGGCGCCGTCGCCCTGGTCGAGGCCGGCAGCATGGACGCCTTCAAGACCGCGATCGGCACCGCGGGCTTCCAGGACCTCGCCCATGTGAAGGGCATCAACGTCTCGCGCGGCAA
>JAYSCC010000223.1:0-5594 GCA_041915065.1 Zavarzinia sp. | reverse complement strand
GATCCGGCTCGAAGCAGCGGGCGTCAACCGGCCGGATGTCCTGCAGCGCCAGGGCCTCTATCCGCCGCCGCCGGGCGCGCCGGAAACCCCAGGCCTCGAAGGGGCGGGGACGATCGTGGCGCTGGGGGCCGGGGTCGGGCGCTGGAAACTGGGCGACCGGGTCTGCGCCCTGCTCGCGGGCGGCGGCTATGCGGAATATGCCGTGGCCCCGGGGGCGCAATGCCTGCCGGTGCCGGACGGCGTCTCCATGGTCGAGGCGGCGGCGATCCCGGAGACTTTCTTCACCGTCTGGACCAATGTCTTCGACCGCGGCGCGCTCAAGCCGGGCGAGGGCTTCCTGGTCCATGGCGGCGCCAGCGGTATCGGCACCACGGCGATCCAGATGGCCGCGGCGCTGGGCGCCAAAGTCTTCGCCACCGTCGGCGGTTCGGCCAAGGTCGAGCCCCTGAAGGCCCTCGGCGCCACGCGCGTGATCGACTACAACGCCGAAGATTTCGTCGAGGTGATCCGGGCCGAAACGGGCAAGAAGGGCGTCGACGTGATCCTGGACATGGTCGGCGGCGACTATGTCCAGCGCAACCTGTCCTGCATGGCGACCGGCGGACGGCTCGTCTATATCGCCTTCCTGAAAGGCCCGCAGGTCGAACTGAACCTGCTGCCGCTCATGTTGAAACGCCTGACCATCACCGGCTCGACCCTGCGCATCCGCGAGGTCGAGGACAAGGCCGTGATCGCGGCGGCGCTCGAAGACAAGGTCTGGCCCCTGGTGGCGGCCGGCCGGATCCGCCCGGTGATCGACCGGACCTTCCCCCTGGAAGATGCGGCCGGGGCCCATACCCGCATGGACGAACGCGATCATCTCGGCAAGATCGTGCTGACCATGCCCAAGACTTGAGCAAAGTTTGACGGCATCATTGCGCTTGTCTATATAGCGCCTATCTCTCAATGCCATGAACATGGCGGCGGCAGGCCGGAAGGCCGGTCGCAACGGTGGAGGATTGACATGTCCCTTCCCTTGATGCCCAAGGCGACGGCCGTCTGGCTGGTCGAAAACACGGCGCTCAGCTTCGATCAGATCGCCAAATTCTGCGGTCTGCACCCGCTCGAGGTGAAGGGGATCGCCGACGGCGAAGTGTTCCAGGGCATCGTCGGCCTCGATCCGGTCGCCCATGGCCAACTCGCCCAGATCGAGATCGACCGCGCCCAGGCCGATCCGCGCTACGAGATGAAGCTCAGCGCCTCGACCAACCCGCCGCCGCGCGTGCGCTCCAAGGGCCCGCGCTATACCCCGGTGTCGCGCCGTCAGGACCGGCCGGACGCCATCGCCTGGCTGCTGCGCCACCACCCGGAACTGTCGGACGCCCAGGTCTGCCGCCTGATCGGCACCACCAAGCCGACCATCAAGGCGGTGCGCGACCGCAGCCACTGGAACAGCCAGAACATCAAGCCGGTCGATCCCGTGACCCTCGGCCTGTGCACCCAGATCGAACTCGACATGGCGGTCCAGAAGGCGGCCGATCGCACCAAGTCGGGCGAGGGCGAAGAGGACGAGGATTACGACGAGGCCAATGCCCCCGAGACCCTGGAGGCCCTGGCCGAAGTCGAGGTCGAGGAAGAAGAGCCGGCGGAAGACTGGCAGCGCTGATTTCTTGCTGACGGGCGCCGGCCGGTCCCGCCCGGACCGGCGCACCGAACAACTATAAGAAGGCGGGGATCACGGGGGAGAGTGATGAACAAATGGGGCCGGCGCCTGGTGATTTCGGGCGCGATCTTCTTTGCCGTCTGTGCCGGCGCAGTCACCTATGTCTACGTCAAGGCCGGCCAGTTCCGCAGCATCGAGAATGCGGGAGAGGTCACTTGCCGCGCCATCGGCGGCGTGGTCGGGGCCGAGGACATCGCGATCGACGCGGCCCATAAGCGCGCCTTCGTCTCGGTCGACGACCGGCGGGCGACCATGGCCGGCCGGCCGGTGCGCGGGCGGATCGCCCTGCTCGATCTTACGGCCGAACCGCCGGTCGCGGTCGAGGTCAGCCCGGCCCAGCCGGAAACCCTGCATCCCCACGGCATCAGCCTGTGGACCGATCCGGCGAGCGGTGAGCAGACCCTGTTCGTCGTCAACCACCTCGATCCGGGAATGAGCCGGGTCGAGCTGTTCACTGTCGGCGCGGATGGCAAGCTCGCCCACAAGGGCGGCGTCATCGGGGCCGAGCTGCTGTCGCCCAACGACATCGTCGGCGTCGGCCCGAACCGCTTCTATGCGACCAACGACCACGGCTCGACCACCGGCCTTGGCCGCCTGGCGGAGGACTATCTCCAGCTTCCCCGGGCCGACATCGTCTATTTCGACGGCACCCGCTTCCGCCGCGTCGCCGAGGGCCTGCAATACGCCAACGGCATCAATGTCTCGGCCGACGGCAAGCGCCTCTATGCGACCGAGACGACGGGTTTCGACGTCGTCTCCTATGCCCGCGATCCCGACAGCGGCAACCTCTCCCTGCTCGGCCGCACCAGTCTGCCCAACGGGCCGGACAATATCGACATGGGGGCGGACGGCAGCCTTTGGATCGCCGGCCATCCCCATCTGCTCGATTTCGTCGAACACGCCGCCGATCCGGCCAAGCCTTCGCCCTCCGAAGTGCTGCGCCTGGTCCCGGCCGCGGACGGCGCCCTGGCGATCGAGACCGTGCTCACCGACAAGGGCGAGATGCTGTCCGGCAGTTCGGTCGCGGCCGATGCCGGCGGCGGGCGCTTCCTGGTCGGCTCGGTCTTCGAGGACAAGATCCTGGACTGCCGGCGCCGTTGAGGCAGCCGGGGAGGGGCGGCGCAAATGCCTTGGTTTCGCCTGAATTCGGCCCTTCGTCGGCCCCATTGGGCGGCGATCTTCCAACCGTTGGTCCTCAACAACGGCCCGACCGGATGTCAGGAAGACCCCCTAGCCCCCCGCCCCCTTCCTGATGTTCGGTCGGGCCAGCCTCGTCCCGAGGCGGCCCACCTCCCCGATACAACCCGCACCGCCCGGCACCGCGTTCAGCCTTCGCGCTTGATCCGTCGGGGCGCGCCTCTTAGCGTGGCGCACCCAGGGCGCCGGTCGGCCCCCAAGACGATGGCCCCCAGAACGACAGGGATTAGGCGACGCCCATGATCGAAATCGTGGATCTGGTGAAACGTTTCGGCCCCTTCACGGCGGTCGACGGCGTCGGCTTCAAAGTGGGCAGGGGCGAGGTTCTCGGCTTCCTCGGCCCGAACGGCGCCGGCAAGTCGACCACGATGAAGATGGCGGCCGGTTTCCTGACGCCGACCCGCGGCCGCGTCTCGATCGCCGGCCATGATGTCGAGACCGATGCGATCGCGGCGCGGAAGGCCCTCGGCTATCTGCCCGAAGGTGCTCCCGCCTACGGCGACATGACACCCCGCACATTCCTCGACTTCCTCGGCCGGATCCGGCGCATGGAACCGGCGCGGCTGCATGCTCGCCTGGTCCAGGTGGTCGAAGAGATCCAGCTCGAAGGCGTGCTGGACCAACCGATCGAGACCCTGTCCAAGGGTTTCAAGCGCCGCGTCGGCCTCGCCGGTGCCATCCTGCACGATCCGCCCTGCCTGATCCTGGACGAGCCGACCGACGGCCTCGACCCCAACCAGAAGCACGAGGTGCGCAACCTGATCCGTCGCATGGCGCCGGAAAAGGCGATCGTCGTCTCGACCCATATCCTGGAAGAGGTCGAGGCGGTATGCAGCCGCGCCGTGATCATCGACCGCGGCCGCGTGGTGGCCGACGGCACGCCGGCCGATCTCGTCTCGCGCTCGCCCCTCCATAATGCGATCCGCCTCGCGCTCGGCGCCGTAGTGCCCGATTTCGCGGCCCGCCACGCCGACGGCTCCGGTGTCACCCGCGTGATCACGCCCGAGGGCGGCCGGCCCGGGCGCGACTACCTGGTCGTGCCGCGCGACGGTTCCGCGATCATCGAGGGCGTCGCCGCCCGGTTGCGCCAGCTCGGCCTCGCGGTCGAGACCCTGACGGTCGAGACCGGCAAGCTCGACGACGTGTTCCGCACGCTGACCACCAGCGACGCTTCGAGGATCAAGGCATGAGCAGCGCCCTCACCATCGCCCGGCGCGAACTGGCGGGTTACTTCGCCACGCCGCTCGCCTATGTCTTCATCATCGTCTACCTGTTCCTGACCGGCATCTTCACCTTCTATGTCGGCAATTTCTTCGAGCGGGGCGAGGCGGACTTGGTGCCCTTCTTCGACTTCCTGCCTTGGCTCTATCTGTTCCTGATCCCGGCGATCGCCATGCGGCTCTGGGCCGAGGAGCGCAAGGCCGGCACGATCGAGCTGCTGCTCACCCTGCCGGTGCCGCTGTGGGCCGCGATCGTCGGCAAGTTCCTGGCCGCCTGGGCCTTCACCGCGATCGCGCTGGCGCTCACCTTCCCCTTGTGGCTCACGGTCAACTACCTGGGCGAGCCCGACAACGGCGTGATCCTGGCCGGTTACATCGGCGCCCTGCTGATGGCCGGCGCCTATCTCGCCATCGGTTCCTGCCTCTCCGCGGCGACGCGGAACCAGGTGGTCGCCTTCGTGCTGACCGTCGTGGTCTGTTTCCTGTTCACGGCTTCCGGCGCGCCCATGGTGCTCGACGCCGTCGCCTGGGCGCCGCAGGCGGTGGTCGACACCGTCGCTTCCTTCAGCTTCCTCACCCATTTCAACGGCATCGTCGCCGGCGTGATCGAGATGAAGGACATCGTCTTCTTCGCCACCCTGATCGTCGCGGCGCTCGCCGCCAATGCGATCGTCATCGACATGAAGAAGGCGAGCTGACATGGCGCCCGCACGCACTCGCATCGCCGGCGGCCTCGCCCTCGCGCTGATCGCCGCCCTCTTCCTGGTGGTCAATCTGATCGCCCAGGTGGCGACCGGCGGCTGGCGCCTCGACCTGACCGAGAACCGGCTCTACACGCTCTCCGACGGCACGGCGGCGGTGCTGGCCAAGCTCGACGAGCCGGTCACCCTGCGGCTCTATTATTCGGTCTCGCTGTCGAACCAGTTCCCGGCGATCAAGACTTTCGCGAACCGGGTGACCGAGCTTCTGGACGCCTTCAAGCGCGCCGGCCACGGCAACATCCGGGTCGAGATCATCGATCCCATCCCCTATACCCAGGCCGAGGACGAGGCGAGCGCCGCCGGCATCCAGGGCAACGACACGCCGTCCGGGGAAGCCTTCTATTTCGGCCTGGTCGGTACCGGGCCGATCGGCGGACGCGAAGTGATCCCGGTCATCACGCCCGACCGCGAGAGTTTCCTCGAATATGATCTCGCCCGTCTCATCGTCTCGCTGACGTCGGAACACAAGCCGGTGCTGGGCGTCATTTCCTCGCTGCCGCTCGACGTCGGCTTCGGCGGGGCGATGGCGGCGCTGCGCGGCCAGTCCCATCCCTTCACGGTCTATTCCGAACTGTCCGAACTCTATGACGTGCGCATGTTCGCGCCCGATTTCGTCGAGATCGGCAGCCATATCGACGCCCTGCTGATCGCCCATCCGCCCAAGCTCAACGACCAGCAGCTCTATGCGATCGATCAATTCGTGCTGGCGGGCGG